>WRJV01000162.1 GCA_009778415.1 Clostridiales bacterium
CCTTTCAGCTTGTCGCCAAAGAGCTCTTTGACACCTTCCGCAAAGATGATGAGGATGCAATTTAGTTCTTGTTTTGTCAACATGCTTGCCACCGCCTTGCAATTAGTTTAGCATAGAAACGGAAATTATTCAAGCTTGACTCTTTCAAAACCACCACAAATCAAGCCCTAGCGGCGCTTTTGCGCGCCAATTTTTGCGTGGAATTCGGGATATAGATAATTTCGGTCAAAATTCTTGTTGACTTTGAACAGCTGTTTGATATATAATAGTAACACAAAATGTTTGGATACATTAATATTAGCAACTTACCGACAAAAATTGCAAATAAAAAACAAGAATTTTTGTGTCCGTAAGTTACTAATCACCGCGTGTGGGCATAGCCCGCGTTAGAATTGAATGTCACTAATTGAGCATGATAAAGCAGCCACGGTATTCGTAGGCTCAATCCGAAAAACTCTTTTTTATGCGAGGCCAAGAAGCGAGTTTCCGAAGAATTTTCAGGGTTTTCCGTTCCAGATCTTGCTCTTTTTTGACAACAAAGCGAAAAAGCGGCCATGAAGCGGCTGAAATTCGGGGTTGTGGGCATCACCCGCGTCAACTTGCAAGAAATTTAGTGCGGCAACCTGATTTTACTTACATAATATTTACACCCTAAAATATTGTTATATTGAAAAACGGTGGAATTTATGATGATATTTTGTTTAATGTCAGATGAGATCTGATCGAACAATGAAAGGGGGCGGTTGCTAAATACCAATATAAGCGCTTGATCACGCTGCGCGATAGCAGCGAGACTGAAAATGTCGAACCCCAACGACAGAATAAAAGAGGCAGCAATAGATACAGTTAGTTATATAGGAGGTAAAAAAATGAAAACAAGAAAACTATTGGCAATAGTACTCGCGCTGGCGATGGTTCTGACATTTTCGATAACGGCGAGCGCACAGGCGCCATATTTGGACGCACCAAAATACGGCGACCTGAATTACTTTGACAGGACAATACTCGACTTGGTCGATATGGACTTAGTCGAAGATGTCCTCTTGCACATTACAAAGGATATCGGAGTGCGCTACGCAGGGACGCCCAGCGACGCTGCGGGAGCGAATTACATTGAAAACGTATATAAAGATCTAGGCCTCGACACGTACCAGCAGCACATCACGCTCTCGGGCAACGCCACAATCGGCAAGCTCAACGTGCATGGCGCCGAAAACTGGTACGGCAAAGGCGAATGGAACTTCGGCTCATGGCAGGGCACCAGATGGGAATGCGGCGGCGCAGCCAATGGTGTAATTACCGGTGATGACAAAATGGTATCGGGCAACGTGGTGGACTGCGGCATGGCGACTCCGGCAGAAATAACGGCAGCCGGCGCAAATGACGGCCTTAAGGGCAACATAGTACTGTTCACGACAGGCCAAAACATCAACACTGTCATCACAAACGCGAAAGCCCAAGGCGCTGTCGGCGTCATGGTCCATTCACTGCGCGGCAGCCGCGACAATTTCGGATCGGCTTCGTCGCCCTCCGTCACTGCCGGCACAGACATCCCAGTACTGGGGCTTGCTCTTTGCCAAGCCGAATGGCTCAGGGAAATGCTGGCTGAGTTCGGGACAGTTGCGGTAGATATCCAGACATATTCTATCCCGAGGGTAAACGCAAACAACGTCATAGCCAAGAAGATGGGTACAGTGCCAAATGCTCCTATCATCATGGCCGGCGGGCACCATGACACCGTCCTCGGCTCCCCTGGCGCGAATGACAGTTTGGCCAGCGTGCTTAACGCCGTAAACGTCGCGCAGGTATTCGCCCAAATCAGCACTGACCAAGCAGACTGCTACTTTGGGTCATGGACCAACGAAGAGGGCGGGTCTACCGGTTCGGCCTATTTCGTTAACAGGACAGACCTCCCTGCCAACATTGCAGCCGGCAGCATGACCGCCAACGAGCGCAACCGCATGATCGGCTACTGGCACTGCGACATGCCGGCATCGGCGCAGGACGACAGGACTCCGTACTTGTTCTTGCAGAGGTACAACGCCAACGCTTCATATCTTGTAGTCGATTACATGTACGCGGCTGCAGAACGCCTCGGGTACCGCGACATGGTCCGCGACAACGTGTTCCAGTCAAGCGACCACGGCTCGTTCTACAATGCGGGCATCCCGACAGCCATGTTCATCAGGATGGGCGGCGTAGGCTCAACATCCAACTACTCGATAGAGCAGAAATACCATACACCGCAGGACTGCTACGAAGACAACATCAGCATGAAAAACTGGCAGCTCGTGGCTGAACTGATGGCAGTGTCCATGTATGACGCTATCAGGACATTTAAAGTAAACACAAGGCTCACCGCCCCTGAAGTTACGCTTCTCGACAGCGATGCAGAGTACAACCTGTCGGTTTACGAAGTTGAAGACATGCTGACAGCTGAAATCGAATTCGAATTTGACGGCGACCTGCTCGCATTCAAGGGCATCGAAGGGCTGAACGGCTTTACACAGATTGGCGACATCACTTGGAGGTACGCAGGCGGCAACACATGGAAAGGCACAGCAACCGTCGGCTACCCGGACAAGGGCACCCAGACCGGCCGCGGCTTCTCAACGCTCGTGGCAACTGACATAGCCAAACTCGTATTCGCGCCAAGGGCTGAAGGCGAAGCAACAGTAAAGATCACAAACATGAGGGTCACCGGCGTTGACTTTGATTCAAAGCAAGTAGTTGACAAAGACGTCCTGTTCCTAGCTGACGAAGCAACGACCACACTCCTGCCAAACTTCTCGAAGTACGACCTGAACAGGGACGGCATCGTGGACGCACTGGATCTCGGCGTCATGCTCCTGTACTGCGGCTTCAGCACTGATTCGCCGGGTTGGGACACCCTGGTCAAAGTCAATGACTCCAGGGGAGTAGCCATCACCGCAAGCATGTGCGACGTGAACGACGACGGCATCATCGACATGCTCGACCTACTCGACCTTTTCATTCACTACACAAAATAAATTTATGCAAAGAGCGGGGGTATTCAATATCCCCGCTCTTTGCGTACAAGCACAATGACAAAAGGCGCTTGACAAACGCACGAGTCGAAAAGCATTTGGCAAATGCCCGAAAGGGGGACCGGGCCTGTTTGCTCGGCTAAAAAAATGATGGATGCCGTAACATCGCTTGCTCAAACTATTCTTAGCAACAAAGGCAAATACGCATTGATATTGGAGCCGGACATCCCTGAGTGCGCGGAAATCGCTGAAATTGCCGAATTGGGCAGCGTAGAAGTAATTTCATATGGCTGCGGCACAGGCAGCCTCCTGAGCAGCTCTACGGAAAGGCTTGGGCTGATAATATGCGCTGCCGCTGATGGCAGTGCCACCGCCGCTGCCGCTGCCGCCGTCGCTGCCGCCGCTGATAGTACCGCCGCCGCTCACCTAGGCATGCTCCATGGCTATAAAAACCAGCAACACCAGAATTTTTGGGTGGCATATCAAAAACCTGAAGGCGCCGGCAAAGAGCTGTATGATTTTTTGCAGGCAGAATACGTTCACATAGAAGCGTGGGAAGTGTTTTTCGACGAATTATTGAGAAATATGCAAGGCATGCCGGGCACGCCTTTATACAAATAAATCGACGCAGGCTGTCGCCCACAACACTCAAAAAAACAACTTGCCCGCACCGCGAATTTGTGGTATCATAAATGCTGTGAGTTAACAACAGGAAAGAGGTGAACAGCATGAAGGAAGGAATCCATCCTGAGTATAAGGAATGTAAAGTTACTTGCGCATGCGGCAATGCGTTCGTCACCAAGTCTCTGAACGCAGAGATCAGGCTTGACGTCTGCTCGGCTTGCCATCCGTTTTTTACAGGCCAGCAGAAATTCGTCAACCGAGGCGGGCGAGTTGAGAAATTCAAGAATAAATACAACATGGATTAGCCTTGGCCAGCGAGTCGGAAAAACCGGAAAAAAATTACCGGTTTTTTTTACGACGTGTTTGTGGTATAATGATAAATTAATGGTGAATGCAATTGGAAGATTTGGTGCAGGAGCGGGAAAATGTACGACAAACTGGACTTGACACTTGAAAAATACGACGAGCTGTCGCTTATCGTGTCCGACCCGGATGTGATTAACGATCAGGCCTTGTGGCAGAAACACATCAGGGAAATGAGCGAGATGGAACCGATCGTGAACAAATACCGGGAATACAAAAAAGCAAAGGCAGACTTCGACGGAACCCGGCAGATGCTCGACGAAAGCGGCGTTGACGCAGAGCTTCGGGAGCTCGCCAAAGAGGAGCTTTCGGAGCTTGAAAGCAAGATCGAAGCCCTGTCAAAGGAGCTTCAGGTCCTGCTCCTCCCGAAGGACCCCAACGACGACAAGAACGTAATCCTTGAGGTCAGGGCCGGAACGGGCGGGGAAGAAGCTGCGCTGTTTGGGTCAGACCTCTTTAGGATGTACAGCAGGTACGCAGAGAGGCACGGCTGGCAGACGGAAGCCATAGAAATAAACGACACGGGCATCGGGGGCATCAAGGAAGCCGTCATGCTGATCAAGGGCAGGGGTGCATATTCCAGGCTCAAGTTTGAAAGCGGGGCGCACAGGGTGCAGCGGGTGCCGGAGACTGAGTCCAGCGGAAGGATACACACTTCAGCAGCTACGGTGGCGGTGCTGCCGGAAGTCGACGACGTGGAAGTGGACATAAACCCAAACGACGTCAGGGTGGACGTGTACAGGTCGTCGGGCAACGGGGGCCAGAGCGTGAACACGACGGATTCGGCGGTGAGGCTCACCCATCTGCCAACAGGGCTGGTGGTGACGTGCCAGGACGAGAAATCGCAGATCAAAAACAAGGACAAAGCTTTCAAGGTGCTGAAATCAAGGCTTTACGACATAAAAATGCATGAGCAGAACAAAGAAATCTCCGAACAGCGGAAGAGCCAGGTAGGCACCGGGGACAGGAGCGAGAGGATTAGGACGTACAACTTTCCCCAAGGCAGGGTTTCCGACCACCGCATAGGGCTCACTCTATACAAACTGGACTATTTCCTGGACGGCGACCTGGACGAGATAATAGACGGCCTTATTGCCAACGACAGGGCTGAAAAGCTGAACAACTGAGAAACTGAGACATGGAAACGAAAATACTGACGGCTTCCGATCAAGACATAAGGATTGCTGCCCGAATAATCAGATCGGGCGGTCTCGTGGCGTTCCCCACCGAGACTGTTTACGGGCTTGGGGCAAACGGCCTAGACCCAAAAGCGGTG
>WRJV01000163.1 GCA_009778415.1 Clostridiales bacterium
TCCTGCCTTCCAGCCCTATCGATCGGGCACTATGCGCCGTAGCTGCTGTGACAGCCGCCGCCAATGGGATGCCCATGGACACCGCAATGCGGATGCCCTGCATCAGCGAGATGGTTGAACCTGCCAGGCTGCCGTCTTCCAGCCTGGCTTGCCCGTTCTTGACGGCGACAGGCAGGCCGGCAGATTCATAGTTGCCGTCTGGCAGGCCGGCGCACCGCAGGGAATCGCTTATCATGCACGCGCACCGGGGAAACAGGCTGAATACTGCCCGAACGGCTGCCGGGTGCAGGTGATGCCCGTCGCATATGAATTCGACAGACGCGCCGGCGTCCAGAGCAGCGCCGACAATGCCGGGCTCCCGGTGCAAAAACGGGTTCATCCCATTGAAAACATGCGTAACGTGGGTCGCGCCGCTGCTGAACGCTTCCATGGCCGTCTTGTAGCCGGCGGCAGAGTGGGCGAGGGACACGCGGGCCACCTGGGACGCTGCGCGGATGAATCCCATGGCGCCGGCAAGTTCCGGCGCAACGCAAACGATCTTTATGCTTTCGCCTGACAGCCTGTACAGCCGCTCGAACATGGAAATGTCCGGAAGCCTGAGCAGTTCAGCCGGGTGTGCGCCCCTTTTTTCGCGTGAAAAAAAGGGGCCTTCCATGTTGACTCCCACACAGCGCGCACCGCCCTCCGGCCGCATGTACCGCGCAACGTTCTCCATTGCCCCTGCAAGGGTTTCTTCGGTGGCAGTCAACGTAGTGGCCAGAAAAGACGTAACGCCGTTTCTGGCGTAAAACAGCGCCATCTCACGCATTGCATCGGCAGAGCCGTCGCTGTGGTCGCCTCCGACTGCGCCGTGGGTGTGTATGTCAACGAGCCCCGGTATCAGGTACGGGCCGGCAGCCGGCCCTTTTTTTTCGCTGGTTTCTATTTTCAGTATAGTGCCTCCGAATTCCACGGCGCCTTTCTTGAACACCCCGTCGCTTGTCAGCACTTGCACGTTTTCAATACGCACCTTGACCCCTCCTATTTCCTATCGCGGGCGATGCCCGCAACCCCAAAGTCGCTAATATTTGGCAGGCTTGCGGCTGCTACGGATTGGCCAAGGCGCCTGGTTTGCTCGTCAGGAAGGAGCAGCTCGACAGGCAATTTTGGGTACTCCTCGCGCAGGACAGCTTGTGCCGTCTCCAATACAATGTCACCGCCTTTGCCGCTCACCACGCGCCCAAGCAGCAGGATGCTGTCTGCTCTGTAGCTGTCCCAATAAAGCGGCACCGTATGCCCCAGGTAGCAGCCGATCGTGCGGAATATAGCCGCTGCGCCTTCCGAGCCTTCGGCGAGCAGCGCCTGCACCGCCTTAAGCTTTTCTGCCGGGGTATCGCTTTCATTAAGGGCGATGCCGGCGGCACCGGCCAGTTTTATGACCGCCTCCTGGCAGAAATACTGTACGCCGACCCCTATGTCCCGTGTCCAGCCGTCCATTGCCGCCCGAGGCGACGCGTCCACCGGGGCAAAAGCCAGTTCGCTTATCCAGTTTGAAAGGTTTCCGGCATGGTCGACGAAGCCGCCTATGAAGCTTGTCCCCATAGCCAAGCCGAGCAAATTGCTCCTGCTTAAGCTGATCGACCCGGCCAGAGCCGCCACGTCGCCGTCGTTTGCCACTTCAAAGGGTGCGCTTTCGCTTATTTCCTTCACTGCCCGAATGTAAATGTCCCGGCCCTTCGCGTTGAATAGCTCTTTTGGCACCATTTGAAACAGCTGGGCAGCCAGTACGCGGTTGCCGCCGATGAGCCCGGCGGATGAAATGCCGATGGCGTCCACGCGGGGCAGGTGCGCCATGGCGCCTTTGAGGGCAGACACGACACCGTTGTAGTGGTATTCGGGGTCGCTGGCAAGCTTGGGGTTCCACACCGTCTCTTTGCTGTAAACCGTTTTGCCGTCGATCACGGCTGAGGCTTTGTAGTCGCTCCCGCCAACGTCAAGGCCGATGCGGCAGCCGTCAAAGTGCCCGCCGGCTGATCTTTTCACTTCAAATGGTTCAGGCAGCTCGTCGCATAGGACAACCTCAAAACCGTGCTGGAAAAGGTCCCCGAAGAACTCCGCGTCGAAGGACCGGGAGCCTTTTGGCGAGTACGCATTTTTGAGTGAATTAAATAACGAACCGCTGCCTTTGACAAATATCCGAAACCCTCCTTTTTGCCACAGTTCAAACTTTACAAGGCGGTCGATGTAGTACAGGTCCGCATCAGCGTGAGCCTCGTCGCCGTGGACGAAGGTCGACTTTGCCGATACCTGCTTGCCGTCCCGCTCTATGGCGAACGAGAACGGCGTTGCCGCAGTTTCCAGGAAAGCTTCATTGAACTTGTGCAGCGGTATGAATTGCGGGTCGAGCTCCGGCACGTTCCGAATGCCAGTTTTTATGCCAAAATGCTCCACTGGGATGCCTCCTTGCTGTTGTATAGTTGGATTATACAGCGTTTTCTGAAATCAGTCAACCTCCATACCACAGCGCGCTTTAGATTTCCTAGAGAAAAACAGAAGCGGCGACAGCGGCAAACCGCGCTGAAAACTTAACACAATTGTCATTATCATAACCCGCCCGCCTGTGATAATATATTACTGTTATGAAGAACGCATCAAACAAGAAAAAACAAAAATCCAAAGACGAAAGCAAGGCTCAAATGTTCATCAAAACATTTTTGATGACTTTCCTACTGGTGCTTGTGATTGTGACGCCTGTCTTGGCGACGGGGACGATTATCGGCGGCCTCAACCCAGGGGGGAGGGACGCCCCTGTCCTTGAAGACGAATGGGACTTCCTGGTTTCGCCGGACAACCCCTTCTTTGACGCTTTCACGTACTCCAAGAGGGTCAACATACTGGCTCTGGGCGTGAACGAGAACGAGGGCCTGACGGACACGATCATGCTGGCCAGCTTTGACATTGAAAACAAGCACGTAGACCTTATCTGGGTTCCGCGAGACACGTACTACTACAGGGAAGGGTACAAGAGCTCTGACTTGGCCCAGTTCAAGATCAACGCAGCGTATCGGAAAAACCCTGTGAACTCGGCAAAGGCCGTGTCGGAAATACTGATGGGCATCCCGATAGACTATTACGCAGTGCTCAGCTACGACGGCGTAGCTAGGATTGTGGACTCTATGCACGGCGTACCGATGGACATACCATTTCATATGGTGTACGACGACCCCTTGGACAAGCCGCCGCTGCATGTAGACATACCCAAAGGGGAGCAAGTCCTAGACGGAAACCACGCAGTGCAGTTTTTGCGGTACAGGGCAGGGTACAAGGACGCTGACCTTGGCCGCATCAAAGCGCAGCAGCAGTTCATGAAAAACGCGTTCAAGCAGTGCCTGAGCTTTGAGCTGCCCAACATCGCAACGACTGTTTTCAACAACGTCACCTCAGACATAAACATCAGGACGGCGCTTTACTTGGCAAGCAAAGCGATGGGGATCAGCAGCGAAGACATCACCACTTACATGATGCCTGTTGGCAAGGTTGACCATTATGTACACCCTGACATGGAGAAGGTGGCCGAGATGCTGGAGGAAATCTACTCTTATGGCCAAGCCGCCGAAGGCGAGGCTGAGTCTGAGGCCGGGGCAGGAGAAGGAGAAGATTCAGAAGCTCCGCGAATTTAGGAAGCGAAGCAGCGCCTTGACTGCGTTCTGGGGCTTTTCGCCGCTAACGCATATTGATGCCGCGTCCATGGACTGGCTTCGGTTTTTCAGGACAGCCCACTCGCTGTCGTTCAAATAGTTTTCTACCGCCACGGCAGCCCCTTGGCTTTCTTCAAGCAGCGCGGACAATTCGCGGGCGAGGGCGTCGCCGTCTGCTGCGGCAGATGAGATTTCCTGCTCAGAGCATGCTGTGTTTGAAAGCCAGCAGATTGTCTTTATCGACTCTGACAGCTCTGCCATTTTATCTTCAGACAGGCTTCTTGCGCTGATGCCTGCTGCAAAATTCCCAGTATAGGTGGATACCGTCCCAAGGCTTGAGGCTGCAACGGGCGCACCGTTTTCTGCCGCAAGCACCACTCCGTCGGGCACCATGTAGATCAGGCCTGTTATGCTTGCGAAATCTTCTTCAGAAACGACTTTGGCGGGCAGCTGGACCTCTTCAAACCTGTACGTCAAGCCGGGGTTTGACTCGCCGAAGCTGCTCATGTATTTCGCCTTCGCTGCCGCAACCCTGCCAGCGAACCTGCCCACGTCGTCATCGTCTATCAGGACTGTCACAGTTGCCACTGAGGGCGGCTGCCCCAGGGCGCTGCCTCCGTTGATGGCCGCCAGCTCAAGCTTGACACCTTCGCCTTTTGCTCCGAAGATGATGCCGCACAGGGCTTTTATCGGGTTTTGGGCTGCATTTGGCGATGCGCTTGAAACGTCAAGGCCGTCAATGGTTATTTCAAACGCCTTTGAAAGCGTCGGGGCGGCCCATCTGATTTTTTTCGTCAAGCTGTAATCGCAGGCACCGACGGCTGCGCCTATTACGGTGTTGTCAATCCGGTTGTCCAGGTTGACGAGCCTGTCTGCCACCAAGTATTGGCCGTTTATCTTTTTTGCGCCCTGCATGTCCCCGGTTTTGTCGGAGGTCAGCAGCAGCTCCAAACTGCCGTGGTTTTCCGCGTAGGCTAGGGCAAAAAGCGCAGCAGCAATGGACCTTGCGTGGCTTTCAGGCGGGTCGAGGGCGAATGAGCAGTGCAGTATCGTTGTATCTTCCTTCTCAAACCCCGGCGATGCGCCTTTCAGGATCACTACGTTGTCGTATACGTCCGAATACATAGCGAATTCATGCTCGCGGGACCACTCGGCAAGGTACTTCCTCACGTCGGAAAGCGAGCCGGCCTTTGCCATGGCATTTGACAGATTTTTGTATTCGCGCTGATAGCCTTGGCTCACCGTGCTGCCGATGCTGCTTTCAAATGTGCTGTCGCCGAAGCCAACTGCGGCTATAAGCAGTATGACAACTAAAAGAAACAGGATTTTCTTCATTTTTTCACCGTGAATTTCTCCTTGCTGATATGGCAGTAGCCCTGTGGGTTTTTCTCAAGGTACTTCTGGTGGTAGCCCTCTGCGGCGCAGTAATTCTCAAGCCGCATGACCTCGACGACCACAGGTGCGCTAGTCTGGTCTTCAAGCTTGTTTATTGACGCGTCGATTGCGCCAAAATCACCGTCGTCGACATAGTACACCCCGCTCCTGTACTGCGTCCCGATGTCGGGGCCTTGGCGGTTGAGCGACGTGGGGTCGATGACTTCGTAAAACAATTCCAAAAGGCGGCTTAACGCGATCTTGTCAGGGTCGTATTCGACAAGCACGGTTTCTGCATGGCCTGTACACCCGCTGCAGA
>WRJV01000164.1 GCA_009778415.1 Clostridiales bacterium
GCTTTTGGCACGAGCGCGGCTACGGAATCTATCACGATGAGGTCAAGCGCACCGCTCCTCACGAGCAGCTCGCATATCTCAAGGGCCTGCTCGCCGGTGTCGGGCTGAGAAACCAGCAGCTCGTCCACGTCTACACCGAGGTTTTTTGAATACTCTGGGTCAAGGGCGTGCTCGGCGTCTATGAACGCCGCCTTGCCGCCGTTTTTCTGCGCCTGCGCGATAATATGCAGCGTAAGCGTCGTCTTGCCGGATGATTCGGGGCCAAAAACTTCGATGATCCTGCCCCGTGCGACGCCCCCTATCCCAGTGGCTATGTCGAGGCTTATCGAACCCGTCTGAATAGCCTGAATGTTGATCATCGCTCCGTCGTCGCCCAGCCTCATGATGGCGCCGCGGCCGTACTGTTTGTGAATCTGGTTGAGCGCAGCCTCTAGGGCTTTTTCTCTTTCGTCTTTATTTATGCTCACTTCTTTGTCCTCCATCTACGAACATTTGTTCTTATTAATGCTACCACACTTCGGCGCAAAGGTCAAGCACTTTTTTGCATGGTATTATATGGTAAAGTATACATTATTTATATTTTCCTGTCAAGCACTTTTTTGTTAAATTTAGGAAATCATTTTGTATACCATATGCATCATGTAAAGCATGAAGTAGTTCCTGTTCACGTTCCGGTCGATGTCCCTCTGGCGGATTTCCCTTGCCTCCTCCTGATCGTCGAATATTGCGCACACGCAAAACGTCCCTACTGGTTTTTCCAAAGACCCGCCGCCAGGCCCCGCAATCCCGGTAACAGAAACGCAAAGCCTGCTCCCGGTCTTCTCCTTCAAGCCGCGAGCCATCTCGATTGCCGTTTCTACGCTCACAGCGCCAAATTTCTCGAGGGTCTTTTCACTGACCCCAAGCTCCTCGACCTTCGCCCTGTTGCTGTACGTCACTATCCCCCTGTCGAACACGGCGGACACTCCGGGGACCTTGGTCAGCATTTCGGCAAAAAGGCCCCCAGTGCACGATTCCACGCAGGAAACCGATATGTTTTTCTCGATCAGCTTCTTTGCGACGGCTTCGTTCAAGCCCTCGTCGTCGCAGCTGTACACGTAATCCCCGATGCGTTCCATGACCAGGCGGGTCATGCCGTCCACGGCCTGCCTTGCTTCTTCTGCCGTCTTCCTCTTTGATGCCACCCTCAGCGCGCATTCACCGTCTTTTGCGTAGGTGGCGAGGGTGGGGTCTGTCTGCCCGTCTATCAAGTCCAGAAGCGCGGTTTCAAGGGCAGATTCGCCGAGCCCGAAGGTGCACACCATCCTGTAGAAAATGCTGCCGTCGGATTTGGATTCGAGGTATGGTTTTGCCTGAAGTTCAAACATCATAGTCATTTCGCGCGGAGGGCCGGGGAGGCAGATGGCTGTTTTGCCGCCGCCTTCAAGGGCGAAACCCGGCGCGGTCCCTGCGTTGTTGTAAAATATCGCCGCACGGGAGGGAAGGTACGCCTGCTTCAGGTTGTTCTCGCTCATCTCCCTGTGCAGTTTTGCGAACACGCGCTCTATTCTTTCCAGCGCCTCCTTGTCGAAAACGATTTCATCGCAAAGGACGCTTGCGACCACTTCCTTGGTCAAGTCGTCCTGTGTCGGCCCGAGGCCGCCTGTTGTTACTGCTAGGTCGCAGTCGGCAAATGCCGTCTCCAGCATTTTTCTGAGCCTTCCGGGGTTGTCCCCCACCGTATAGTGGTACAACACGTCAAAACCCAGCAGATTAAGCTGCTGCGACAAAAACACCGAATTTGTGTTTGTTATCTGCCCGAACAGGAGCTCCGTCCCCACGCTGATAATTGCTGCTTTCATATTCAATTCCTTCTGTTTCTTGTATTTTTTTGCTTGGCTCCCGGCGCCGCCCGGTTCAAGACGAAAAGACTTGCTTGTTTTTGACTATGTACTCGATCCCGGAAACCACCGTCATGACAACCGCAGCCCAGAGCAGAATTTCAGCTACAGGCATGCCGATCAGGCAAAACGGCCAGTTCCGAAGCAATATCGCGGTGATTGCCGCCATTTGAAGTATAGTTTTCACCTTTCCGGTGGCACCTGCTGCGATTACGACCCCCTCGGCCGCAGCGACTGAACGTAATCCTGTTACGGTAAACTCTCGTGCCAGCACTACGATCGCCATCCATCCCGGCACGTCTCCCAGCTCAACTAGGCACACCAAGGCCGACATGACCAAAAGCTTGTCTGCCAGCGGGTCCATGATCTTTCCGAAATTCGTCACGAGGCCGTATTTTCTGGCTATCATGCCGTCGAGCATGTCGGTCAGCGACGCAAGGGCGAAGATGGCCGCAGCAGCGTAATAGTGCCCGAGCATGAGGGTTACAATGAGGACCGGCACGGCGAGCACCCTGCCTATGGTCAACTTGTTTGGAAGGTTCATACGTGCACCTCCCTGCCCGTTATGTCGTAGTCGAAGGCGTCAGTGATTTCGACCTTAACGATGTCCCCGGGCCTGTGGGCATCTTTGGATGTGAAAATCACCGAATTGTCGATTTCCGGGGCGTCGTACCTGCTCCTGCCATAGTATGCGCCTTCGCAGTCTGCGCCCTCGACGAGGACCTCCAGCGTCTTTCCAATTTTACCGGCGTTCAGTTGATGGGAGATTTCAAGCTGCTTGAGCATGATTGCGTCTTTCCGCGACTCCTTGACATCGGCCCTGACTTGGGGCTTGATCTTCGCGGCAGGCGTCCCCTCCTCTTTGGAATAGGCAAAGACCCCGAGGCGCTCAAACCGCATCTCTTCGATGAAATCGAGCAGCTCAGCGAACTCTTCACGGGTTTCGCCAGGCAGGCCCGCTATGACCGTCGACCTTATGTGAATGTCGGGCATTGCGCTTCTAAGCCTGTTGACGGCCGAAATTATGCTGCCCTTTGTAGAACGCCTGTTCATTGAGGACAGTATCCTGTCGTTGCAGTGCTGAACCGGGATGTCGATGTATTTGCATATTTTCTCTTCAGATTTCATCGTTTCGATCAGCTCCTCCGTTATCCTGTCCTCGTAGCAGTACATGAGCCTGATCCAGCGGATTCCATCCGTTTTGCAAAGCTCCCTCAATAGCTGCGGAAGCTCGGGGCGCCCATACAGGTCCCAGCCGTAAGCCGTGACGTCCTGCGCCACAAGGATAAGCTCTTTGCACCCTCTTTTGGCCAGCGAGGCCGCTTCTGCCACGACGTTTTCTTTCGCCCTGCTCCTGCACCCTCCCCTGATGGAAGGGATAACGCAGTAGGCGCAGGCGTTGTCGCAGCCATCAGCTATCTTTATTGCTGCGCTGAACGGTTTGCCGAGCAGCCGCCGATGGGGCGTTTCGACGTACTCTTTGCCGCTGGGCGAGAACAGCTTCTCCCTCTTGCCCGAGTACCCGTCAATGATGCCGGGCAGCGCGCTGTAGTCGTTGACTCCGATGAAAACATCCACTTCAGGCATCTGCGCAAACAGCTTTTCGCCGTACCTTTGGGGCAGGCAGCCCGACACTATCAGGACAGCGCCGTCGTCCTTTTGATTGGCCAGCTCGAATATCTTGGAAATCGACTCCCTTTTGGCGTCGTCGATGAACCCGCAGGTGTTGACAAGCACCGCCTCGGCGCCGGCGACCGACTCCACGACCCTGTGCCCAGCATTTTCAAGAATGCCTGCCGCCGCTTCGGAATCGCACACGTTTTTCAAGCACCCTAGGGTTTCAATGTATATATCCACTGCTAAAGCCCTTTCTTTTCGCTTCCTGCGTCGTAAAGCTCGTCTTCGGTCATCAGCACCTGCCTCGGCTTGCTGCCGTCGGCACGGCTGATTATCCCTTTCGCTTCCATCATTTCGATTATCCTTGCCGCCCTGTTGTACCCTATCCGAAAGCGCCTTTGGAGCCCGGAAGCCGACGCTTGCTTGCTTTTTACCACTGTCTCTATCGCTTCGTCCAGAAGCTCGTCGCCGTCTTGGCCGCCCGGGGCCTCTCCCCTTTCAATGGAGTGGACCACGTCGTCTGCGTACTCTACGTCCTCGGCCTGGGCTTTCACGAACTCGATCACTCGATGCACTTCACTGTCTGAAATGAACGTGCCCTGCACCCTGACCGGCTTGGGTATGCCAATCGGGTTGAACAGCATGTCCCCTTTCCCCACCAGCTTCTCCGCGCCCGACATGTCCAGAATCGTCCTTGAATCGAACTGCGACGAAACGGCAAAAGCTATCCTGGACGGTATGTTGGCTTTGATCACCCCTGTGATGATGTCGACGGAAGGCCTCTGGGTGGCGACTATGAGGTGCATCCCCGCCGCCCTGGCCATCTGGGCGAGCCTGCATATGGATTCTTCGACTTGGGAAGGCGCAGCCATCATCAGGTCTGCAAGCTCGTCGATTATTATGACGATCTGAGGGAGCACCCTGTCGTTTTCCTTCTTCTTCTTAACAGAACCGTTGAACGACTCAAGGTCACGCACCCCTTCTTCAGCGAATTTCTTGTACCTGTCGGTCATTTCACTGACTGCCCAGCCCAGCGCGGCAGCCGCCTTGGAAGGCTCCGTTACAACCGGGATCAAAAGATGCGGTATGCCGTTGTAGTTCCTCAGTTCCACCACTTTTGGGTCGATCAGCACCAGTTTGACCTCTTCGGGCAGCGCCTTGAACAGGATGCTTATGATGATGCTGTTGATGCAGACGCTCTTTCCAGAGCCTGTCGCGCCGGCAATAAGCATGTGCGGCATCTCCTTCAGGTCGGCGACTATCGCGTTGCCGGAGATGTCCTTTCCGATGGCAAAGGCAATTTTCGACTTCGACTCCTTGAACTCCTTTGACGCCAGTATGTCCCTCAAAGTGACCATCGTGACCTTGTCGTTTTCGACTTCGATGCCCACGGCGGCCTTGCCCGGAATAGGCGCTTCGATCCTTATGCTCCTCGCTTCCAGGTTCAGCGCTATGTCGTCGGCGAGCCTTACTATGCTGTTCACTTTGACGCCTGTGTTTGGCTGTATCTCGTACCTGGTCACCGCTGGGCCCTGTGTCACCCTGAGCACTTTGGCGTCCACATGGAAATCCTTTAGCGTCTCTTCAAGCTTGCCCGCTTTTGAATTGAGGTTCGCGTCTAGGTTCAGCCTGCCGTCGCCCGCGCCCTTGTTCAAAAACTCTATCGAGGGCAGCTGGTACTTGTTTTTTGCCGGTTTGCCCTGGGGCGTGGTGTCGATCGCCAAGTTTTCGGCTTCAAAGGCGAAGTCGTGGCCGCCTAGCCTTGCGGTTTCGCCTGCCCGGCTCTCCTCAGCCTTTTCAAACAAGTTGTCGTCGCTCATGTAACCCATGATCTTCATCTGGTTTTCGGACATTCCGCTGTAAAGGTTTTCGCGAT
>WRJV01000165.1 GCA_009778415.1 Clostridiales bacterium
GCAAGCCCCTCGAATATGGCTTTGCTGTCCGCTGTGATGTCGAAGAACTCCCTTATAGTGGTCATGTTCAGCGTCTTGCCGAAGCGCCGCGGCCTTGTTACTAGGGCGACTTCGTCGCCGAATTCGATGAAGTCCTGTATTACCAGCGTCTTGTCGACGTAGTACCTGTCCGTTTCACGTATTTTCCTGAAGCTGTCTATGCCTATCGGCAGCAGTTTTTTCATTTCGCTTGTACCTCCGAGTCCAGTATATCCGATTGCCGGGGCAAATGCAATGCATACATATATCGTTCCTGATATAAAGAATATCAATTGTTGTTGAACATGTCAACATATTGCGCGGGCTGTCGAAACTTGTGCACAGGATTCCCTATCTCGTGAAAATCCAAATAGTGTATGCCAAATACACCGCCTACACAATATGCGCGGTTGTTGAAAATAATTTTGGCAAGTTCCACCCTGTTTTGGAAAATTTAACTTGACTAAATGGCTATAATATTATATTGTAGTTATATTATAATATTATCTTGACGATTGGAGTCAACATTGTGAAATTCTACATTGCGTGGGCAATACCCGGCGCAAAGTGCCTGAGGGGTTGAGGCACCAGTGCTGCTTTCGCAGGTAAAAAACGAAGATGTTACGCCAGTTAAAAATTTGATAAGGATTGGAGATGAGTAAAGGGCCTTAAAATAAATTACTGTCCCGAGGATGATGTTTACCCCGGCGCTAGTAATTGTTCTGTTTTTTGACGTACATCTGACAAACTGAAAAATGAAGGAAAGAGGTATTTAGAGAAATGAGAAAAAAAACCAATAGAATTTTGATTTGCACCCTGATGCTGGTGCTGGCGTCCATGCTCATGGCACAGCCTGTACTGGCCTGCTGCTATGGCGGCTACACCTGCGGCGGATCTTCGTACGGAGGCTCGTATTCCGGGACTTCCTACTCTTGCATCCCTGAACCGCCCGAGTACGTGAAGCCCTATGTCCCGTCCCCCTACAAGCTTTCCGTCAGCTATTACGCCAACGGCGGCTCTTGGCTCCTGTGCGACACTCAGCAGCCTGTTACGATGCCGTACCCTGCTGTAGAGGAATATGTTTCGGCCTTGGACTACAGCAGCATCGACTTGTTCGTGCGGCCCCCGTGCAAATTGTACCAGACCGACACGGGGAAGTGCTTTACCCTGAAACCCCCTGCCGGCAAGAAATTCAAAGGCTGGGCGATTTCCTACCCGTATTTTGGCGAGCAGTATTGGGCGCCGATCGACGTTAGCATCAAGACCCTGCAGCCTAGGTACAACCAATACGACCTGTATGCGATTTGGGAGGATCAGTACTCCATAACATATCACCCCAACGGCGGCAAAGGCGACATCATAACTGAACCCGGCGACGAAGACAACGCTGTCACGATCAAAAGCCAAAACTACACCAATGAAGGCTACACCTTCGCAGGCTGGAACACTTCGCCTACCGGCAACGGCACGTCCTACACGATAGGCCAGAGGGTCGTCCTGAAATCCAACATCACCGTCTACGCCCAGTGGAAGGCCAACCCGCAGCCAACGGCGAAAGTCATCTACAACCCGAACGGCGGCAACGGCTCAATCAACACTGTTCCGGTACCGATAAACACCTACTACACCATCGTAAGCCAAGGCTACACCAAGCCAGGGTTCACTTTCATCGGTTGGAACACCAAAGCCGACGGCACCGGCACGTCCTACCAGAACGGCCAGACAATCTACGTGACCGCCGACATCACCCTTTACGCCCAATGGAAGGACGACTGCGCGAAGTGCTACGTCACCTACAAGCCGAACGGCGGCGTTGGCAATGAGAACAGAGTGCCTGTAGTGGTAGGCAGCAACTACACTATAGCGGACCAAGGCTACTACTGGAACGGCTACAGGTTCACCGGGTGGAACACCAAGGCTGACGGCACCGGCACGTCCTACCAGAGCGGCCAGACTATCAAAGTAACCGAAGACATCACCCTCTACGCCCAGTGGAAGTACATCACCTACTATTTTGCCATCTACGACCCCAACACGGGCGAAGGGTCGGTTTCCGCTGACATGGCTGACGCTTACGGGCGGATCACCATCGCGGACAAAGGCTATTACAAGCTAGGGTTCATGTTCATGGGGTACAACACCAAAGCTGACGGCACCGGCATCGCGTACTCGATCGGCCAGACAGTCGTCATTACCGACAACCTGTTCCTGTACGCCCAGTGGAAACCGCAGCCCGCAACCAAAGTCAAGGTCAAGTACGACCCCAACACGGGCGATGGCCAAATTAAGGAATATGATGTGGCGATTGGCGCCACCCACACGGTTATAAACCAAGGCTACACCAAGATGAATTACACTTTCAACGGCTACAACACTAAAGCCGACGGCACCGGAACGTCCTATCAGAACGGCGACACCTTCGTAGTGACCGGCGACGTCACCCTGTTCGCCCAGTGGAAGAAGAATGTCTGCTTTGTCGTCATATACAACCCCAACGGCGGCAATGGCGCGGTTGCAGTTGACGTGTCCGACGTAAACGGGCAAATCACTGTATCGGACAAAGGCTACTATTGGAACGGATACACCTTCAACGGCTACAACACTGCTGCCAACGGGAGCGGGTTCTCTTACGCTGTTGGTCAAAAGGTGACGCTTAGCGACAACCTGATCCTGTACGCCCAGTGGAAGCCCATTAAGGACCGCTGCACCGTGGTTTACTTGCCGGGCAACGGCGGCACCGGCGGCAGCGCTGACGTAAACTTGCTTGTCGGCAGCCAATACACCATCAAAAACCAAGATTCGGCCAATGTGAGCAAGCCCTGGTTCAATTTCTTGTACTGGAGCACCCAGGCCGACGGCAAGGGCGCGGTATACCTGCCCGGCCAAACGATTACTCTGGCAAACGACTTGACGCTCCACGCCATATGGTGGTCAGACCAGCGTTAACCGCAACCCAGCATTAACAGCGGCTCTGCTGCATACGAATAGGCTGCCTTACCATCATTTCAAATGATTTAGGGCAGCCTTTTTTTCAGTCTGTTGACGCGGGCTGTCGCCCGCAATCCAGATGGGGCACTGCCCCATTCCTTCAGCGGCAAGCTGGGCTTATGCTGTTTGCTGTATGCCGTATGCTGTTTGCCAATGCCGCAAACTCTTCGATGCTCAGGGTTTCTGCCCGCCTTGACGGGTCTATAGCCGCGCTTTGCAGCGCTTCCCCGACTTCCTGCTTTCCCAAGCCGTACAGCCCTGCCAGCGCGTTTTGCAGGGTTTTCCTCCTTTTGCCAAACCCCGCTTTTATGCATGCGAAAAAAGCTTTTTCATCGACGAGGCTGACCGGCGGCTCTTTTCTCACGTCCAGCCTGAGTATGGCGGAATCGACGTTTGGCCTTGGGAAAAACACGTCCCGGGGCACATCTTTCTCAACGCTGATGGTGCAGTAGTAGTTGATCGCAGCCGTTATGGCTCCATAGGCCTTTGTGCCCGGTTTTGCGCCTATGCGGTCTGCCACTTCCTTCTGAACCATCACGACAATCCGTTCCACCGCCATTTTTTCCTCCAGCACCTTCATTATCGCCGGCGTCGTGATGTAGTAAGGAAGGTTCCCTATCACCACTGTTTTGCCTGAGCCCGCCGCCGCCGCACCCGCTGCCGCCGTGCCCTCCCTGCTGCGCCCTACCAGCTCGCTTAAGTCCATCTTGAGCACGTCGCCGTTTACGATGTCGATGTTGCCGTAGCCGTCCAAGGCGTCTTTTAGCACCGGCAGCAGGTTTTTGTCGATTTCGACCGCTACAACCCTTGCCGCTTTTTCGGCGGCTGCTGCCGTAAGCACACCCATCCCTGCCCCTATCTCCAGAACAAGGTCCCCTTCGCCGATTTCCGCGCTCTCGATTATCTTGTTTATTATGTTCTGGTCTACAAGGAAGTTTTGCCCCAAACTCTTTGATATCCTGAATTTATGCTTTTCCTTGAGCGCCATTATCACCGCAGGCGAGTACAGCTTCATCAAATTCCTCCCTTGTAACGCCGTATTTGTTTAGCTTGCTCAAAAAAGCGGCGGCATTGCCGTAACCAATGCCAAGCGACTTCCCTATTTTCGCCCGTCTGGCAGAAGCTCCGCTGCTCCCGGCAAGCCCGCAACTTTGGATGTCCTTGTGCGTGAAAACTTCGCTGTTTTCCTCATAGCTGGCCCGCGCCCTCTCCACCGCTGCCGCAATTTCCTGGGCACTTGCGTTTTCAACGCCCACATCCCCGCCTTTTTCTGCGTCTTCCCGCGCCAAATGCGCCTGCTTCGCCTTCGGGAAGCGCTCTGTCAATTTTTTTCTTATCTGTTCCCCTGAGTAATCAGGGTCTGTGAATATAATGATGCCTTTTTTTAGATATGCTGTTTCGATCAGGTCCCAAGTCTCTTGCTTGATCCCGTACCCATGGGTTTCAATAGTCTGCGCATCAACTGCGCGTTTGACTGCTGCCGTATCGCTCATGCCCTCGACAACCAATATTTCCTTTACTCTGAGCGTCATTCCTGCTCCTCTGGTATCACGTAGTAGACTTCCCCGCGCTTGATCATCTTGAGCATCCTGGCCTGCTCCTCTATGTATTCCGGGCTGTCCACGTTTTCTAGTTCTTTTGTCAGCTTCTCCTTATCGCTTTCAAGGCTCTTCTGCTCCGCAAGAGCTTGGGTGCGCTGGCTGTTCACAGAAATGACGTTGTAGACGGAAAAGCCGGCCAGCACAATGACAACAAGCACCAGGAGCGCATAGAAACTCCTCTTCCTGTTCCTTTTGCTTGTCTTCCGCTTTGAGGGCTTTTCACTTTTTGCGCGCTTTTCAACCTGCGAGTTTTGAACAAGGCCTTCTCTGTTCTTCTTCCTGGCTTCCCGCGCTTTCTCGAAATCGATTATTTGGTTGTTCTTGCTCCATTCCCTGCTTCGGCGCACTTTTCTTTTGAACATCTCGAATCACCTGCCCTGTCTTGCCTTGTATTGTATCACAAAAGAAGCCGCTCCGCAACATCGCAAAAAACCGCCTACGAAGAGGCGGTTTTTTGCATAAGATTTAAGCTCTAGAGTTAGATAGTTTAGTTAGTTCCCTTTTTCCTGGCGAATCGCGTTGCCAACATGGCAGTCAGCGATATCCCGAGCAGCATGAAGATCAAAGCCATGCTGTCCATGCCAGTCTTCGGCACGTTGCTCAGCGGGACTTCGTCCCCGCCGCCAATGACTACGTTGTTGCCGTCGCTGATTCCGTCATTGCCGCCAACCGGATATGTGTTGGAATCGCCCGGGTCGTAGCTCGTGCCCGGATCCAGCGGCGTCTCTGGGTCGGTTATCGCCGTGTCGCCGGGGTTGACTGGCGGATTGGGGTGTGGCC
>WRJV01000166.1 GCA_009778415.1 Clostridiales bacterium
CAGTTTTGGTGCCGAAGGTGGTGGAACCGGAGCCTGCGGCAGCGGCGGCAACGGCGGTAGCGGCGGCGGCACAGCGGGGGCGACTTCCGGCATATGCCCGCCAAGGGACGTTACGACGTCGCGCACGGTGATTGCCGCAGGAAGCACTTCGCGAGACATGCGGTTAGCGGCAGTCGTGTAGAAAGAGTTGCCGGAGAAAAACTCGCGGGTGGAACCTGTAGATACGACGCTGCCGTCGAAGAACAGCGCGCACCTGTCTGAGTGCTCGGCACAGAACTCGACGTCGTGGCTCACGATGACCACCGCTGCGCCTGCCGCCGCAAGCTTCTTTATAATCCCGGCGAACACCTGCTTAAACTCTGCGTCAAGCCCTTTTGTCGGTTCGTCGAGCAAGAGTATCTTGGGGCGCAGGAGCAAGACTTTGGCAAGCGCGGCCCGCTGCTGTTCGCCACCGGACAGGTCGTAGGGGTGGCAGTCTAAGAGTTCGTCAAGCCGGCACAGCGCAGTGACGTCTGCGAGCCGCTTCAGTTTCTCCTCCTCTGCCAATCTGCGTTCAGCCAGCATCTCCAGCAGGTCCTCTCGCACGGTTTTTTTCACGAACAAGGTCTGCGGGTTCTGGGGGAGTACGCCGAGCAGCCCGTCATACAGTTCCGGTATGCCGGAAACTTCCCTTCCGCACACCAGCACTTTCCCCCGGTAGGGCGCGTTCAGCCTGAACGCCAACGATAGCGCCGTCGTTTTGCCCGTGCCGTTGCCCCCTAGTATAGCCGTGACAGCGCCGAAGTACGCCGTAAGCGACAAGCCCTTGACAACGTCCGGCTCGGTTTTCCCGTATTTGAACCATACGCCGTCCCACTCGACGGCAGGCGCAGCCTCCGGCATCGGCGCAGGCGCCGGCAGATTGTGAACAATCCGTCCTTTCACAGACTCAAGCCATTGCGCCCCGTCGCGAACGGTCAAAGGGACGTCGCCTGCCCTTTCCGTGCTTTCCACGCTTTCTGATGCCGCCGCCCACACGCGCATGGCTGTGGGCATGGCAAGGAACATGCCGTGCCCGCTTTCGCGGAGCTGCAGGGCAGCCTCGCGGGGCGGGCCGTCTGCTATGATGCGCCCGTTGTCCATTACGATTGCCCGGTCGGACAGTGGCAAAGCATCCTCTAGGCGGTGTTCCGTGAGGATCACCGTTACGCCCAGTTCGCGGTTCAGCTTGCTGACCGCCGCTAAAAACTCGCCGGCGGCAATTGGGTCAAGCTGGCTTGTCGGTTCGTCGAGCATCAGTACGCTCGGTTGCATTGCCATTACCGACGCCAAGTTGAGGAGCTGCTTCTGCCCGCCTGACAATTCTGCCACTGGTCTTTGGAACCAGGCTTGTATGCCGAAAAAACTCGCCATTTCTGCCACGCGCAACCGTATTTCTGGTGTCGAAAGCCCAAGGCTCTCAAGCCCAAACGCAAGCTCGTGCCATACCTTGTCCGTTACGATCTGGTTGTCCGGCGACTGCTGCACAAAGCCGATCTTCGCGGACTGGCTGCGGGGCGGCAAACCGGAGAGCGGTTCGCCTTCGAAGAAAATCTCGCCGGCCTTTTCGCCGTGCGGCGCCATGGAGGGCTTTAGCTGCCTAAGCAGCGTCGTCTTGCCGCACCCGGACGGGCCGCACAGCGTGACAAACTCCCCGTGCCGTACAGCGAATGAGAGGCCGACCAGCGCAGGCCTTTCACGTCCTGGATATGTAAACGTCAGGCTTTCGATGCGATAGGTTTCCAAACCAAGTCCTCCCTAAAGTTTATGACAATTGGCACGGCGCAGAGCGCTAGGTACGCAACGAATATGCTGATGGCGTAGGGTGTGCCCCATACGCCTTTGATCGTGGGGAAGTACCGGAAATAAAGCCCGCCAGTGGCTGCGCCAGCGGCGACGTGTGCTGCGCAGGCTAGGATTAAAACGAGCGCGGCCCGGTCGCGTTTGTCGAAACGGTAGATCGAGAACGCCGTGCGCCCCGGCAAGCCGTAGCCTCGCGACTTCATGCTGTCAGCGGTTTCGATGGCGTTTTCCAGTGACCACGTGACCATGATCGACAGAATGCGGATGCCATGCCCCGCTTTTTGCAGCAGGTTCCCGTCCGATGCGTCGCGCCCCACGCACTTTTGCGCGTCCGATATAACCTTAAGCTGCGCCTTGAACCTCGGCACGAACCGCAGGGCCATGGCAAGCATCAGCGACAGTGCAGGGGCAACCCGGCCGAACAGGTACACGAACTTGTCTGTTGTCATCACTGCATTGATGCAGGAAAACCACGAAATCACCGTGACGAGCATTACTGCCGCTGCTACCCCGTACAGAACAGATTCAAGCGTAAGGGGGTTGCCGCCCGGCAGGTACGTCAGGATCGTGCTCCCCTCGTGGTTGAACAAGGGGTTGAGCATTGCGGTGGCGATCATCATCGGAAGCATGAACACGAGCGTAAAGCGCACAGCTTTCCTACCGTTCAGATACACAGAGTAAACAAATGCGCACACAAGCGACGTGCCGAGGCAGACAGGATGCGTAAAGAACATCGAAAACCCGACAACGACCACAAAATACATCATGTTAACGATGGGATGGAACCCCGCGAACGCGTCTCTATTCATTCTTCATCAGCCTGCCACCTGTCTACCCAAAACTGCCCGAGGTCACGGCCCAGGTCGCAGGTATAGTTCCATTCGACCGCATCGCCGGGTCTGAGCTTGTAACTAGAGCAGCCGCAGCTCGGGTACCATTCGTTGACGCAGTACATCCAGCCAGACAGTTCGCCCACGTCAAACTCATAGAGGTTGCCGATAGCCTCAATATACGCGGAATTGTATACCGGCGTGTTTCGGAACGCCATATGGATTTTAGCCTGCTTCATCGTCCGCTGCGATATGTTGAACACGCTCTCGCCCTCATAGGCTGTAACAGTTGTTGTGTTAAAAATCACGCCGTCGCTTGGCACAAGCTCGCGTTTCTCCTTGTTGAGCATGTTCATGTTGCCTAGTATCGTGTCGCAACGCACCGTGAGCGTTACCAAAAACGAACCGTCGCCATCAGCTGCGTCCCCCGGTTCGACGGCAGGCAGCTCTGCCGTCTCATCGACAAAGGGCAGAACTGCGTCCTCCAGTTCCTGCTTTGGCATCTCCTGCTTTGGCGCCTCCTGCCCCGGTGCCTCCTGCTTTGGCGCCTCCTGCTCTGGCGCCTCCTGCTTTGGCAATTCCTGCCCCGGCACCTCCTGCATCGAGGCAGTGCTGGAAAATGCTGTGTCTGCCGCTTGAGGCTGCCCGCCTTGATCCGGGTAGTTGCCACCGTAAATCCACGCGCCTGCGAGCACCGCAAAGGCGATTGCCGCTATTAATATTTTATTCTTGTGCTTTTTCATTTCGTTTGTTCTTCCATCTGCAGGAGCCCTGCCTTGCCGAGCATGCTGTACAGCATCTGAGCGATCTCGCACCGCTTGATTGCCGCAGCCGGCAGTATGTCCATGCCATCGTCTGCTAGGATTTTCTCACGGTAGCAGAACGCGAGCGGCTCCCGAGCCCAATCGGAAACCGTCAAATAGTCGCCGAACTGTGCCAATGCGTCCCGCACGGCTGCCGCTTCCAGCGATGTGTCCATGCCGCATAGTTTGGCGGCCCGCACAGTCATCGCTGCCGCCTCCTGCCTCGTGATGGTCCCTCCCGGGTTGAATGTTTTGGCAGACGTGCCGGTCACTATGCCGTAAGCGAAGGCCGTGCCTACATATCCGGCGTACCACGCGCTGCTGTCAACGTCTTCAAAAACTCCGGCTCCTTTCGCAGCAAGCCCAAGGCTACGCGTAATGATGGCTGCGTACTCGGCCCGGGTCATAGTGGCGTCCGGGTCAAAAGACGCATCGCTTTTGCCGTTTACGACCGCTCTCGCTGCCAGCTCTTCAATAGCCTTTTGGTTCGCGTGGCCTTGAATGTCGCTGAATGTTTTGCCCTGCAAGACCACTGGCATTGCCTTTACGTCCGCATTTCTGCCGGGCAAACCCGGTTCAGCTGAAGTTTGTTCCAACCTTCCACGAAACGGGGCGTCGCTCATCCTGTACAGGCTGTTCTTGCCTTCAAGCGCCCTCTGCACTGCCACAAGGCCGTACAGCGCCTGTTCCGTGGACATCTGGTCGCTGCCGGTGCCGTCTGCCGTATGGCCGAAGCTGCCGTCCGCGTTTTTGTAGCTGAGAATATTGTCGACGACAGTCTTGCCGTTCTTCACAAATCGAACATCGTCCGCTGGGATGCCAAGCTCGCACAGCGCAACAAGCACCTGCACTGAGCTCTCGACGTTGGTGCTTCCCCAGCTGGAGTAGCCGGCATCTTTTTCCTGTGCGCCTGAGAGGAACGCAAGTGCCTTCTCCGTCGCCGCCTTGACCTCCTGCCTGCTTTGATATTTCGCCAGCGCCTGAAGCGCCATCCCCGTGACGTCGGGGTCTGCAGCCCGGTCCTTTGTACTGCCTGCTGTTCCCTCTGCTAGGTTCCAGCCTCCGTCAGGCAGCTGCTTGCGCAGGATTTCAGCTATGTAGTCGTCACGCCTGCTGCTTGGATAGTCGTTGCTGTCAAGGGCGATCAGCGCGAAGACCGAGCCGTTGATGCCCTGCCATACGGTATTATCGAAGTCTTCGAGCGGTGCGGTTAGGTTGTAGCCTGCCACATCTAGCGGGTCGTATCCCGCAGCTGTCAGTGCGAGGATCACCCGGCTGTTCTCCGTGTATTTCCTGTCGTGCAGGATGCCGCCCCGGTCGTTGACGTGCTTTTCTACCGCCTTGCGATAATTCTCAAAATATGAATCAGGTACGTCGCATCCGCTTCTGGCAAGCCCGATGACGGCCCATTCGCCACCGACGGAATCCACCACTGGCGTCTTCACTGTTTTGAGCATGTACGCCGCTGTGTCCGCTATGGCTTTGTCGATGGTCTCCTTGTCTGCTGCAAAAGCCGGCGCGGAAAACGCCGCCATCAACGCAACAGTAAGGAAAACCGATAATATCTTGCGCATTTTTTCCCTCCAGAATTCAATAAACAACGCACCTTGATCTTGTTTTCCCTCGATCAGGTGCGTTGTTGTTTTGCTCAAATCAGCTACTCTTTCGAGGAAGTAGTTTGGTTTCGTCCGCCATGTATCTGACTTGTCTCGCCGCTTCCGAAAGAAAGCCGGCCGAGCATCACAGTGACCCGTTCGCGGGGAATCGCACCCCTTTCCATGCAGCCGCCATTTTTTATGACTGCTTGCGGAAAACCGTATTCATTTTTTAACGCGGGCTATCGCCCGCAAGCCAGATGGGGCGCTGCCCCATACCCCGGCAGAACTCGGAAATGAATTCCTCGTTCCTCACGCGGGTGATGCCCGCGCACCGCGCATATGCGCGGTGTTTAGTGACTTAGGGACATTTTT
>WRJV01000167.1 GCA_009778415.1 Clostridiales bacterium
AGTTGGTAGTTGGTAGTTGGTAGTTGGGAGTTGGTAGATGGTAGTTGGTAGATGGTAGTTGGTAGTTGGGAGTTGGTAGATGGTAGTTGGTAGTTTGGAGTTGGTAGTTGAGTTGGGAGTTGAGTGGATAACAGCGGAATATGCGGAAACTGCAATAATGGACCGTAGGAGGGAAGCGCACAAGGGTGACTTCGGCAAAATCCTCGTGGTTGCCGGTTCGGTTGGGATGGTCGGTGCTGCAATCCTATGTGGGAAGGCTGCATACAGGGCAGGCGCCGGGCTTGTAAGGGTCGCAATCGACGAAAGCCTGTTCCCGATAATCCAAATTGCGTTGCCGGAAGCTACGTGTGTGCCAAGGCAGATTTTTTCCGGATACGACGTGATAGCGGCAGGCCCGGGGCTTGGCGACAATCCTGAAAACGAGGAGTTGATTTGCCGGCTATTGAGAGAATGCGACAAAACTGTCGTGTTGGACGCCGACGGGCTCAACGCCCTTGCTAAAGCGGGAAAGGCAGGAGCACTGAAGGATACAGCTGCAAAGGTTGTCATAACTCCGCATATGGGGGAAGCCAAGCGGCTAATCCCTAAAAGCCGGTTGGAAAAAGATTGGCCTACCGAGACCGTTTCAGATGAAAGCAGGCTCAAAATAGCAGAGATGCTGATGGAGGAAACGGGTGCCACAGTTGTGCTGAAGGGGGCGGGTACGATAGTGGCAGACCAGGAGCATGGCGCATTTGTCAATACGACGGGAAACCCCGGCATGGCGACAGGCGGCAGCGGGGACGTCCTTGCAGGGATTATCGCCGCGTTTGCAGGGCAGGGAGCAAGCCCATGGGATTCCGCGAAAGCGGGAGTCTTCATACATGGATTGGCGGGCGACATGGCAGCGGACGCTTTTGGGGAGCACGGAATGACTGCCATGGACATCGTGGACATGACGCCACATGCGATTAAGGGAATCCGGGACCGAAGAAGGAGGGGATAGAGATGAAAAAGAAATTGTTGTTGGCAGCAGGGGTAGTGGTTTTGCTGATAGTCGGAGCAGTGGCTTGGGCTGCCAGCGACGGGCCGGGGTCAGAGAGCGACCCTGTTGTGAGCAAGAGTTACGTGGACGCAAAGACATCGTTTGAGCCGATCCAGCTGGAAGAGGGGCAAAAGCTGATCGGCGTTGAAGGCACAGAGATAATCCTGCGGAGCGGCGAAGCATTTGCTATAGACAACGGTGAAAACGGGGTTTCAGACTTGACGTCAGGCAAAGACCTCATGTCCGGCGACCAAGTTGCCGCAAACCACCTGCTGCTTGTGCCTAGGGACGACGGCAGAGGGATAATGGCGCTTACCGAAGCTTGGGTTATGGTCAGGGGCGGCTATGAGATACAATAGGCGGCTAAATGAGGGAATTATGAAAAGCTACATCGATTACTTAAAAGAAAACAAAATCCTGCTGGCAGCGCTGGCAGCGGTGTTCATCGTATGTTTTTTTGTGATAGGGACGAGGTATTCAATCGAAAGCAGGAACAATTCTTACGACATAGTCCTCGACTACAACGAAGTCGCAGACATGGCGATGCAGTCGGAGCATGACACTTCATGGTGGCTTGAAAAGTTCAAGGGGATGGGAATTGACAAAGTTGGGCTCATCGAAGAGAGCTTTCAGTCGCTAATGGAAAACAAGGACGTCCACCTCACCGGCGCACTGATGGGCAATGTTGCTAAAGACGCGTTCTGGCAGGCCCGTTACCCGAATGAGGTCACTGATTGGCTAAACGGCAATGGGTTTTCAAAGTACGACGTTTTAGTCGAAATAGAAGGCGAAAACACGGTTTCATTCGTACTAGACGCTGTTAAGCAAAGATTTAACCCAGATGATTACCATATATTCGATATACAGAGCAAAGCGTACATACTGCTTTACGGAACGGCGGACGTTACCCTCTATACCGGGCGGTACAAGTACATGGATTCGATAGGGCAGGGCTTTGTTGAGAGGATAGACGCCGAGAACTCAAAGATCATGTACATTAGCCTCGGACTCCTGCCGGAAAAAGTGGAGGAAATCAAGAGCCTGGGCATGGAAATAGTACCGCGCACCATGAGCTACAAGGGGTGGAACGACACAAAATTCGGCAAAGCCGTCATTGAAAGCTTCTCAAAGCTCGGCATAACCCCAAGGTACATGATCGTGGGCGGCGAAGCGATGCTCGGCATGGACGACGGGCAGAGCCTGTCTTTTGACTACATGAACGAGAACGGGATACCGGTCGGACTGATTGAAAACACGACTCAGCTTCAAAACATCATACAGGGCGGATTGCTGGAAGTCGCAGCAGAATCCGGCTACAACGCAGTCCGGGTGTTTACCATGTGGGACTACATACAAAGCAGGTACGAGTATTACGGATACAAGGGCGCCGAGGAAATCGAGAACACGCTGTTCCGCGCAGTGACAGAGAGGAACATTCGGGTGATTTATTTCAAACCGATAAAGTATTTCAAAGACCTGCACACGTATGTGACGGATGTTTCCGTTTATGAAGACATGTTTGCAAACCTTGAGGTGAGGCTCGCCGAACACGGGATACACTATGGGCCGGCTTCGGTGATGGATGGTCACAAAGTGCCGCGCGCATTCAAGATGCTGTTCGGTATCGGTGCTGTCCTTGGTGCAGTGCTGTTGCTGCGCAGCTTTTTGCCTATGAGGCGAAAAACTTCTTTGCTGCTTGCGGGGGCGGGCATTGTCTGCGTCCCTGCTGCGTTTTACGTCATGCCCAATACCGCAGAGCTGATTGTGAGCCTGGCGGTAGCCATAATTTTCGGATGCCTTGCAACTACGTTTTTTACTGCGGGCAGCAAGCATTGCAAGGACCGACTGGCAAGGGACACCGGCACGCTTAAAATCATCATGTACAGCGTATCGACTTTGGCAGTTTCAGTCGTTATTGCGCTTTTAGGCGGAATGCTGACAGCCGCGCCCCTCTCCTCAGTGAATTACATGCTGGAAATAGACATATTCAGAGGGGTTAAGGTGGCACAGCTGCTCCCAATTGCGTACTTTGCAGTTGCGTATCTCGCGTATTTCGGCATCGGTAGCGGCAAAACAGCAGCCGGCAAATTGGAATTCAAGGATTTGCGGGGCTTGCTGGATTCCAGCTTTAAACTTTGGATGGTCCTTTTGGGCTTGGCACTCGGCGGGCTTGGCGCCTACTACATCATGCGGACCGGGCACGATTCGTCTATTGAGGTTTCAAGCTATGAGATGCTTTTCAGGAACGAGCTTGAGAACGTGCTGGCTGCAAGGCCTAGGACAAAAGAATTCCTTGTGGCGTTCCCTTCGGTGATGATGATGGTGTATACGTCAGTGAGGCGCTTCAAACTGTGGCCGATAGTGTTCGGGATAGGGGGGGTCATAGGCATGACTTCTGTCATCAACACTTTCCAGCATATCAGGACACCGCTCTACCTTGGGTTCATGAGGACGGGATATTCGCTGCTGTTTGGAATAATCGTGGGCGTCGCAGCCATTTTGGTCTTCGAAGGCTTGCACAGGGTATACGACAGGTTTTTCAGGAAGTACGTCGAGGCAGCTGCGGATGTATAAAATACTGATTTCCGGCTACTATGGTTTCAACAACATCGGCGACGAGTCAATACTAAAGGCGGTCGTTGACAATTTGCGCGAACGGCTTGAAGGGATCGAAGTGACTGTGCTTTCGCAGAGCCCTGCGTCCACGACAGAGAAATACGGGGTCAGGTCGGCGAACCGCAAATCCGTCAGGGCCATAATATCAGAGACAAAGAGGTGCGACCTGCTCATCAGCGGCGGTGGCAGCCTGCTTCAAGACGTGACGAGCAGGCGGAGCATCGTATATTACTTGGCAATCATGAGGCTGGCGCGTTTCATGGGCAAGAAGGTTATGATATACAGCCAGGGTATCGGGCCGATAAACTCTGAAAAAAACAGGAAACTGACCGCAAAAGTGCTGCAGAAAGTCGACGGCATAGTCGTCAGGGACGATTCTTCAAAGAAGCTCTTGACGGAAATAGGGATCGATCCGGGCAGCATAACCGTTACGGCAGACCCGGTGCTCCGGGTGAAGCCAGTCTCAAAGTCGAAAGGCAGGCAGATTTTGGAGGGCGAAGGGTTTTCCAAATCATCGGGAAAGCCCACAGTTGGCTTTGCAATCAGGGAGCGCAACAGGGACGAAGCATTTATCAACGAGCTGTGCATCTCGATGGAGCGGCTTATCGAAGAGCAGAACGCTCAGATAGTGCTGATCCCTTTTCATTATTCGGAGGACATGCCGTTTATCGAAGAAATTGAGAAGAGGCTTGGAGGCAGGGTTTTTACTGTGAAGCACAAGTACCTTACCGAGGAAATGCTGAGCATCATCGGTAACATGGACGTCTTGGTGGGCGTCAGGCTTCACGCGCTGATCCACGCGGCAATAATGGACGTTTCGATGATCGCCGTATCGTACGACCCAAAGATCAACTCATTCATGCACTCTGTCGGAATGAAGGCGATGTGCAGCATATACGACTTCACGAGCGAATTTTTCATGGAAGAGTTCAGCAAGGTGACGAAAAGCGGGGAAAAGACGAGGGAAACAGTCCAGCTCAGGATAAAAGAGCTCATAAAGAAGCTCGAAAGCAACGAAGAAATCATAAAAAAACTGATGGAAGAATAAGCATGGCAACAAACGGAGCGAAAAGGGCGAGGATACTGGGAGTGCCCGTCGACATGGTCACAAGGGCTGAGGCGATGGAAATATTCACCGGTTTGATGGGTGCGGCTGGGTGCAGCCTCGTCGTCACGCCCAACTCGGAAATCGTGCTCGCGGCGTCCAAGGACAGCGAGCTGAAAACGCTGATCGAAAGCGCGGGGCTGATAATCCCTGACGGGGTCGGCCTAGTCTACGCGTCCAGGATACTCAAAAAACCCCTTGTGGAGAGAGTCACCGGCATAGATTTTTTGTCTGATGTCTTGGCGTACCTGCAGGATGCCGGCAAATCGGCATACTTTTTGGGGAGCAAGCCGGGTGTTGCAGAGCTCGCCGCAGAAAACATGAAAGCCAAATACCCAAATATAGATATTGCCGGGCACCACCACGGGTATTTCGGCAAGGCTGACGAAAAGGCTGTTGTCGATGAAATAAACAGGTCGGGGGCGCAGTTCCTATGCACAGCCATGGGGTCCCCAAAGCAGGAAATGTTCGTCTACGATCACCGAGAGGAGCTTGCCAACGTTCGGGCAGCGATGGGCGTAGGCGGCAGCCTTGACGTGTGGGCAGGAAATTTGAAGCGAGCGCCGGAGTTTTACCAGAAGCACGGCCTCGAATGGCTGTACAGGCTGTTGCAGGAGCCGTCAAGAATAAAAAGGATGCTTAAGCTTCCGTTATTCATGGTTAAAGTGCTTTTTTCGAGGGGAGTTTGGAGTGGGTAGTTTGGAGTTTGTAGTTTGTAGTTGG
>WRJV01000168.1 GCA_009778415.1 Clostridiales bacterium
TTGGTAGAGAAATGACCGCTTCCACCTCTGCATCAAAAAGAAGTTTCTGTCTAAAACTTTTATAGCTTGTCGCATCAACTAGGCCATCAGGTACAATAACTGCCGCTCTTCCTCCTTGTTTCAGAGATTTTACTATTTTCTCAATAAACAAGAGCTCAAACCTTCGATTGTTTGTATAACTAAAGGCATTTATTGGAGCCTCTCCATTGTATGCGCCGTATGGAACATTTGCCAGCACATAATGGTATTCTTCTTCAGGTAATTCCAGCAAAGAATCTTTGTGTAGTATATTCGTCCCACCGTCATCAGCCATCATCATATTAGTTCTGGCAAACGGTATTGCGACTTTATCGTTATTATCGTATCCAAAAAAAGTCTTTTTCTTGAGCGCATCTAAAACCTCATCAGTTAGCCCCTCAGCTAACTCATAATTATTCTCCAAAAATAATAGCGCTTCGACTAAAAATCCTCCGGTTCCACAAGCAGGGTCGCAAATAACGAGAGTACGGAATGATTTTTCTCCTGACAATAGCAATCGCACCATAGTTCGAATGATATGTCTGGGGGTATAGAACTCACCAAAATCCTTCTTTAGTTGAGTATTGGCAAAGGATTCGTAAATCAATCCAAAAAAGTCGAAATCGCTTTCAAATAACTTAAATTTGCTAATCTCATCTTTTATTTTCAAACAACTATTTGCATCAAGCCTATCGTCGATTTTGAGACAATCATTCAAATGCCTGTATCCATTAATTTCTGTAATATCATTAATTGTATTCGCAATATCGCGATTAAGCTGTCCATTCCGCCAATCATCCCACAGCAAAATTGTATCAGGTAAAGTTCTACGCTTATTTTGCTGCTCTGTAATTAACTTAAGTATGCAAAATGTAAGGCTAGTTTTAATCATCGTATCTTCATTGCCTTTACTTATTCCGCAGGCCCTAAATACCTGACTTATTTCCCACAGTGATGCCCGGAATCTTTTTGGGTCAGGAGTCGTTGAAGCAAAAGTTCTATATTTAACACCAGAGTTTTTCTCTGAAACTTGAGTTTGTATTGCTTGTAGTACCGGAAGTGATTGTATCTCAGTAATCGGCGAGCCATCAATACTAACTTCAGTCAAATCAAAAGAATTATAGCAACGCGTTATAGCATCCGTATTTGTGACAAAGAATGAATTTAGCCCTTGTTTTTTTGCCTTTTGCTTTCCTTGATTTACGGCATCTTCCCAATCTTTATCGCCAAGGTTCGTTGAATGATCTTTACATTCTATTAATGCGAGAATACGTTTATCATAATTGGGGTGGGAATGGATTACGTCTGCAACCCAAATGTCTCCTCTTTGTCTGCCTGATGATGTTGTCGTTACGTTTCTTCGCACATTTGATCGAGGGATTCCCAAATCATCAAATTTTGGATAAAGATTTTGGTCAATGTCAGTATATTCTTGCCTTTTCGCCATTACATTACCTCCAAATTGAAGTCAAGCCCCAAAATCAATTTTTTTTAATGGAATATGCCTAACAGTTCAATCGAATACGATACCATTATATCAGATGATGGCTCAATGCTGCAAAACTCTTTTTTGTAATTGTCGAAACGGGCATTCTGTTATATAATTACCTTAAAAGTGGTGATCGAGGTGAAAGCCATGCTGCATGAACAAGAACATCTGAGAGAATTCCTGCTGTCTGGAAGCGGAGCAGCTTTGCTATCTGAACTGTACCAAGCAGGCGGCGAACACCAGCAGCGGCGCTATGCGCAAGCGATAGAACGGTTCGCAGGACATTTTGGCGATGCCCCTGTCGCTGTTTTTTCTGCACCGGGGCGCACGGAACTCTGCGGCAACCACACTGACCATCAGCGGGGCCGTGTGCTGGCGGCGGCTGTTACTCTTGATATCTTAGCTGTTGTTTCTCCCGTTGATACGGGAGTGATCCGCTTGTTCTCAGAGGATTTTGACCGCATGGACGAGGTCTGCATCGACTCACTTGCCCCACAAGCCGGTGAAAAAGGCACAGTAGCCGCCCTCATTCGCGGCGTGGCGGCTAGGCTTTCGGAACTTGGATATCAATCGGGCGGGTTCAATGCCTATACCACGTCAAACGTGCCGATTGGCAGCGGCTTGTCCTCGTCGGCGGCTTTTGAGGTTCTGCTCGGCACAATTCAAAACCATCTATATAATGAAGGAAAAATTTCTGCTCTTACAATCGCCAAAACCGGGCAATACGCTGAAAACGTTTACTTCGGGAAGCCCTGTGGGCTGCTCGACCAAACGTCTTCTTCTATTGGCGGCGTCGTACATATTGATTTTAGCAAGCTGGACGCGCCGACAGTTGAAAAACTGGACGTGCCTCGCTGGGGTTATGACATCTGCATAGTTAACACCGGCGGCAGCCACGCCGACCTCACTGCGGAATACGCGAGTATTCCGTATGAGATGCGCGAAGTTGCAGGTTATTTTGGCTGCACTGCCTTGCGCGAAGTGGATTATTCACGGTTTATAGCGGAATTGGGCAATCTCAGAAAAATCTTGCCCGACAGGGCTCTTTTGCGCGCCATGCACTTTTTCGGCGAAAACGAGCGCGTCCTCCGTCAGGTTGAAGCGCTTAAGGACAAGCGGTGGGGGGACTACCTCGCTGCGACTATTGAATCCGGGCGCTCGTCGTTCATGCTGCTGCAAAACGTCTATCCAGTGAGCAGCCCTGCCGAGCGCGGCAACGCTTTGGCTCTTGCCATGTCGGAAAAACTGCTGGCGGGCAATGGGGCTTGGCGCATTCATGGGGGCGGGTTCGCAGGGACGATTCAGGCTATTGTCCCCTGCAATCGCACCGGGTTTTATAAAGAGAACATGGAAAGCTTGTTCGGCACGGGGAGCGTCAGCAGGTTGAACATACGGCCATACGGCGGGCACATGCTCGAAATAAAATAACAGGAGGCAAAAATGAAAACTGTGTTGGTGCCCGGCGGCGCGGGCTACATCGGATCGCATACGGTTTACGCGCTGGTTGAAAGCGGTGCAGAGGTGGTCGTCATCGACAACCTTGAAACGGGATATGAAAAAGCGATACACCCGAAAGCCCGGTTTTATCGGGGCGACATACGCGACTGCGCGTTTTTGGACAGTGTATTTTCACATGAGAGTATTGACGCCGTGATCCACTTCGCAGCCAATTCCCTTGTAGGCGAAAGTATGACGGATCCGCTCAAATACTATGACAACAACGTCGGCGGCACACGTTGCCTTCTCCGCTCGATGGTTCGGCACAACATCAACATTGTCGTTTTTTCTTCGACTGCTGCTGTCTACGGCGAACCGGAAAACATACCAATTCTTGAGAGCGACCGTACCGCTCCTGCCAACGCTTATGGCGAAACAAAGCTTGCGATGGAGCGCATGTTTGGCTGGACTGAGCTGGCGCACGGCATACGCTATGTGTCCTTGCGGTATTTTAACGCCTGCGGGGCGCATGAGTGCGGCGAAATCGGGGAGGCGCACAAGCCAGAAACTCATCTGATTCCCATAGTCCTTCAAGCAGCAGGCGGCAAGCGGGAGAACGTATCGGTGTATGGCAGCGACTATGATACTCGGGACGGAACCTGCGTACGCGACTACGTCCATGTGATGGATTTGGCCGAGGCTCATGTTCTTGCAGTGGATCACCTCCTCAAAGGAGGAAAAAGCGATATTTTCAACTTAGGCAACGGTGTTGGCTTTACCGTAAGCGAGGTAATAAAGACCGCTGAAAACGTGACTGGCCGCCCCATCCCTGTCGCCGTTGCGCCGCGCAGGGCCGGCGACCCTGCGCAGCTTGTAGCCTCCAGCCAAAAAGCCCGCGACGTGCTCGGCTGGAATCCGCGCACTCCAAGCCTAAAGGCCATAGTGGGTACGGCATGGCATTGGCACCGCAGCCACCCAAACGGTTATCAGGACTAGGCTATGATTAGCAAGCATATCGACCAGTTGGTCATTTACGGACTAAATAAAAAACTGATAGAACCGGAGGACGCGATTTATACCCGCAACCGAATACTAGAACTGCTTCGGCTGTCAGACTATGAGGATACGCATGAAACGGCTTGCCTGACGCTTCCGGAATTGCCGGAGCTGCTTTCGGCGCTGACTGGCTACGCGGCAGAGAATGGGCTTTGCGCAGACACTGCGTCCTCCCGTGAGCGGTTTGATTCGGCTTTGATGGGCCTTTTGACGCCGCCACCCTCGGTTGTGTCAGGCAAGTTCTGGGAGCTGCATGGAAAATCGCCGGAAGCGGCTACGAATTTTTTCTATGAGTTTTGCCAGGACAATAATTACATAAGCCGCAGCCGTACCGCGCTTGACTTGCGCTGGAAAACTGAGACTGAGTACGGCGAGCTTGACATTACAATAAATCTATCTAAACCTGAGAAAGACCCTCGGGACATAGCTGCGGCCGGCACCGCCCAAAAGAGCGGCTATCCGGCTTGTCTGCTTTGCGCGGAGAACGAGGGCTACGCAGGGCATGCGAATCACCCCGCGCGCCACAATCTCAGGATCGTCCCTGTTCAGATTTGCTCCGAGCCCTGGGGTTTCCAATACTCGCCGTATGTTTATTACAATGAGCACTGCATTGTGCTTAACCAAAAACACACGCCAATGGTGATCGACCGCTTGGTGTTTGACAAACTGCTTTCGTTTGTAGCTCAATTTCCCCATTATTTTGTGGGTTCAAATGCAGACTTGCCCATAGTGGGCGGAAGCATCCTTTCCCATGAGCATTTCCAAGGCGGGCGGTATGTGTTCCCGATGGAACGCGCACCTGTTGAGTTTTGCTTTAATGTGGTGGGGTATGAGGACGTGGACGCCGGAATTGTCAAATGGCCGCTGTCGGTGTTACGAATAGCGCACCGCGACCCTGGCCGGCTGGCAGATTTGGCAGACCATATTACGAGCAAGTGGCGAAATTACTCCGACCCGTCTGCCGGCATATTTGCGCACACAGACAGCGTGCCTCACAACACCGTCACGCCGATTGCGCGTTTGCGAAACGGGAAATACGAGCTCGACCTTGCGCTGCGAAACAACATTGCGTCGGCAGCGCATCCGCTGGGAGTGTTTCATCCACACGCGGAGCTGCACAACATCAAGAAGGAAAACATTGGCCTGATTGAAGTGATGGGGCTGGCTGTGCTGCCCTCGCGGCTAAACGCGGAAATGGAGGCTCTCAAATCCGCGCTGCTTACCGGGCAGGACATCGCAGGCAGCATCGCCAAGCACGCCGATTGGGTGGATTCTTGGCGGGAGCAGTACCATATCACCCCAGAAACCGCAGACGGCATTCTTCGCGATGAAATAGGGAAGGCATTTGCACAAGTTCTGACCCACGCAGGCGTTTTTAAGCGTGACGAAGCCGGGAGACTTGCATTCGCCAAGTTTATCGAATCACTAGCAACTACCAACTAGCAACTACCAACTACCAACTACCAACTACCAACTACCAACTACCAACTACCAACTACCAACTAAAAACTACCAACTACCAACTACCAACTACCA
>WRJV01000169.1 GCA_009778415.1 Clostridiales bacterium
TTTAATGTCAGGTGAATTGTCATTGCCTCCTGATGAGTTCGCAGTAAGTGAAAATGAGCTGCTTTTTGTACCGGCTCAGGACGGAGCCACCGGGGGCAAGGGCGTCTTTGTTCAGCAGGTAGTAGTGCAAAAGTCCTATCCAAGTGTGCAGGAGTATGCCGGCGGGCAGCCTTTTCAGGACACCATTTTTGATTTCCCGGTCAAGCACCGCGTTGAAGTAAGCCGCGAAGCAGGCCTGCACGTTTGCCAAGGCGTTAGCTGCGCCTTTGGGCAGCAAAGCCGCTTCAGCCACCATTCGGGCGTAAAAGCCCTCGTGGGCAGACAGAATGTCCACGTGTGCGCCGAGGAGGTCTTCGATGCTGCCTTCAGTGCCGGCAAGCTCTTTGAATTCCTCGCAGATGGAATGCGCAAATTCAGCAGAAAGGCATGCCAGCAGTTCGTCGAGAGTAGGGAAATGGAGGAAAAGCAAGCCGTGGGAGACGCCCGCTTCTTTGGCGATTGCAGCTGACGCAGCCGTAAAGCCATTTTCTGAATAAACTTTATAGGCTGCTTCAATGATCTTTTTCCTTGTCTGCTCCTTTTGGATCTGCCGCTTGGTTTTTTGCATGTCCAGGCTACTCCATTTCGACTGGGTTCTCGTCAACGGCAGAGTATTTTTCAACAAGCGACACGAGCTCGTCGAACTTCTTCCCGCTTATGTTCACCTCATGTTTTTTTTCTTTTCGCCCTTCTTTTACGACGACGAACCTTTTCCGCTTCTCGATGTAAGGGGAAATCTTGCACCTTGCATAGGGGAACCTGTGCAGCTCGCGCTTGTTGTTCCTGATTATCATCTCGCTTTCAGTGACGACGTAGTCCGGGCGGTTGAAAAACCGGGCTGCGAATATTACAAGCAGCGCAAGGCCCAGCAGGGCGACGACCGCATAGAATTTAACCATGCTAAATTCTATGTTTAGCTTTAAAACAAGCCACGCTATCGCAACCAGCACGGCTTCTGAGAAGAGGAGCGACAATACGAACCATGCGTAGGCAGGGAAGTAGAATTTTTTGTTTTTGAAAATATGTTGCATTTGCGTTCACAACCTCCATGTAGAATATCAGTTCAACTGATTTTATCATAATTCTCGCCATTGCACAAGCCATCAAAATCATATATAATCTCCGTATGGGTATTTGGTTTGTGAAGAAAGGAGTTAGTTTATGAAACACGTGTACGAAGGGAAGACAAAGACCGTTTACCTGCTAAAGGACGGCAATTATCTGCTGAAGTTCAAGGACGACGTTACCGGGGAGGGCGGTGTGTTCGACCCGGGCTCGAACAAGATCGGACTGTCAATAGAGGGCATGGGGAACATCGGAGTGCGGATGACGAAGCTTTTTTTTGAAAAGATTGAAGCAGCGGGCATACCTACCCACTACATAAGTGCGGACATAGACAATTCAACGCTTACCGTCAGGCCGGCAGCTCCCTTTGGAAACGGCCTTGAGGTCATCTGCCGGTACAGGGCAGTGGGCAGTTTCATGAGGAGGTACGGCGGCTACGCGAAAGAGGGGCAGGCTCTCGACGCTTTTGTCGAGGTCACGCTGAAGGACGACGAGAGGGAGGACCCGCCCATCACTAAAGACTGCCTGGCCATGCTCGGTATTTTGAGCAATGGAGAATACGAGGAGCTGAAGTCGATGACGCGGAAGATAAGCGGGATCGTCAAAGAAACGCTGGTCGAAAAAGGCGCGGAACTCTATGACATCAAGCTGGAATTCGGCAGGGTGGACGGCGAAATCGCCCTGATAGACGAAATATCGGGGGGCAACATGAGGGTGTACAAGGACGGTGAGTATTTGCAGCCTATGGATCTGGCGAAACTGCTGCTGCAATGAACGCCCTGTTGATATACAACCCCGAAGCAGGGAACAAGCTTTTTAGAAACGAGCTTGACGGCGTCATCGAAAAACTTCAGGGCAAAGCTGCGGCGCTGACCGTTTTCAGGATGGGGAGCACAGCCGCAATGGAAGAATTCCTTGCGGTTCAAAAGGGGCGGGCCTATGAAAAAATAATTATTGCGGGCGGGGACGGTACAGTCAACCGGGTTGCCTCCGCCATGCAAAAGTGCGGCATCGACGTTCCCATCGGCATCATCCCCATCGGGACGACCAATGATTTCGCTAAGCATTTCGACCTTCCGGCGAAATTGGACGACATAGCAGGGATCATAGCCCAAGACAGCTATTTGTGTTCGGACATCGCGCAAATCAACGGGGAAACGCTGGTCAACGCAGCCTTGATCGGGTTTAAGGAATTTCAGACGCTGAGCCCGTTTTGGATAAAGCTTGAAAGCGAGGAGCTCTGTTTTGAAGGCGACATCTTCATGGCGCTGGTCATGAACGGCAGGTCGGCAGGCGGCTTTGCAAGGATCGCCAGGGATGCGGCTATCGACGACGGCCTTCTCGATGTGCTGGTTATAAAAAAATGCCCGCTTGTCGAATTGGCGCCCTTGCTGGTCGCTTTAGGCAGCGGCAAGCACAAGGACAGCAAGCACATACTGCATTTTCAGTCGAGCAAGCTGTCCATGTCGTCGGATACCGAAGTTTCGACAAGGGTTGACGGGGACGAGGGCCCGCTGCTGCCCATCGAAGTGTCAATTTCCGGAACAACCCTAAAGGTCTTGTCAGGTGTGCCGGCAGGAAAGAAACCCGTTGGCATTGGTCTGAGTTTTAACGAGGTGATGCAGGCGGCAGGGGGCCTGGTTGAAATCATCAAGGACATGCCGCGCCACAACGTGCTCGAATACGTGAACAGAAACGCGGTTGACGACGCGTATTTCAAAGAAGCAGAGGGCTCATTGGGCGATGGCTACATCTACGTAGCCCTTTCAAGCACCGGGACTGCGGCCGGGGAACTGATCCGGTCTGTCACGAAAAAGGACTACAGCCACGTCTCTTTGTCGTTTGACGTCGGGCTTAAGACTCTGGTCAGCTACAACGGCGGCAACAACCTTTTCGCGCCGGGAATGAACCACGAGCTCCTGAAGTTTTTCTACCAGAAGGAAGACGCCAACCTGTTGGTTTACAAAATTAAAGCTACGGTAACTCAGAAGCGGGCGATCTTAAGCGAAATCAGGAAAATAAACGACGAAGGCAGCTCATACAACTTGATAGGGCTGCTGCTGCCTTATTCCCACAAAGAGAACATAATGTTCTGTTCCCAGTTCGTGTACCATGTACTGAAGAAAACGGGGCTTGCTTACTTCGATAAAGCGCCTCACGAAGTCAAGCCCATGGATTTTATCGAGCTTGATTTCAAACGGGATTTGGAATTTCATTCGCAGGTGTATTTGAGGGACGTCCTGGCTGAATAGCGTGGCAATTCACAATCAGGGGTTTGTATTCAGTTCGGTCGCGTTATCTGCCTCTTTCGGCAGTTTGAAGTCCGTTGCTTCCCCATAGCCGAAAGCCATCGAAATTTTCAGGTTGTTCGTTTTCATGTCGGTATCTTTCATCAAGGTGGCCATTGCGGATGTCAAATCCATTTCGGTTTTCACTTGGTAACAGCCTTTTTTTGACACCCATAAAGCGGCATTTACATCTTCAATGTCTTCGATGACGCTGGCCGGAAGGTAACGGGCTATTTCCTGGCCGCCCCGATTGCAGAGCAGCATGTCCATGACGCTGGTTCCACTGACGACAACGTTTATTTTCCAGCAGTTTTTTCCGTCCACAGTCTCTTGCGCGACAATTTCCGCCTGCTTGACAGCGTCGCTGAGGACTTTGCAGCTCTGTGTCATGTCGTACTGGGCAAGCAGCTCACCGCCGGGCGGCTGCACAGTCTTGTACCAAAGGCCCATCATGTCGCTATAAGTAGCTAGGCTGCTGCCTTCGGGAAAGACGTAGAAGCTTGATTCGCGGTACCCTTCCTTCTGGGAGTCCATGCTAAGCGTCATCTTTATTTTCAATGGGCTTTTAAACACGTCGGTTTCGACGTCAACTTTTCTGACAGCGTTGATTACTTCATCGTCCCTGCCTATGGAGTTGATGTCCATTTCCATCGACAATGCGGCTTTGCAGTTAGCGAACCCGGTCATGGTTTCGGCTGATTTTGCCACAAGATCTTCGGCGGTCAAATCGCCCTCAGCCATGCTCCAGTCGCCGTCGCCGTCGTCGTTGTCACCGCCGCCGCTGTGGCAGCCGGCGAGCAGGGCAAATGCCAGCATGCACGCCAAGGCGAGGATTAGAGTTTTTTTGATTATCATAAGTTCCTCCATGCATATGCGGCAGGTGCTACCTGAAAACGCCCTCTATTGTCTGCGCGTTCCTAGCCTCGTCCGGCAGAGTGAAATCCGTGGCGTTCCCATAATTGGCAGTGGTTTCAGACAGGTTCATTTTTAGGATTTTTATGCCACCTGCAGAGTTTTCCAAACCCGGCGCAAAAGCGAACGCCATGTCTATGTCCATCCGGACAAGGTAAAAATTACTTGTCGATATCCAGAGTGTGGTGGGCACGTCGTCAGTGCTTTGATCCGCGTCGTCCGGTAGCAAGGCATCCAAGTCCTGGCTGCCTTGTATGCCCTTCAGCAGCTCCATGGATGCTGCCGGGTCGATCATCGCTTCAATCTTCCAGCAGCTGGCGCCGTCAATCTGCTCCACGTCTACGATGTCCGCTTTTTTTAGCGAATTGTTCAGGGTTTGGCAGTTTTGGCTCATGCCAAACCCGGCAAGCGGGCCGTCGCTGGACGGCTGGCTGCTTTTGTACCAGTTGCCGTTCATAAATGTATACGTGACAAGATTTTCGCCCTCGGTGAAAATGTAGCAATCGTCGCCGCCCATCCCTTCCAATGGAAGGTTTGACTCCGTCTGTATTCTGATTTTAAAGGGATCCAAAAAAACGTCCATAAAAGAATTCATGGTCATGGTGACTGACTGGCTGGGGCTCGACAGTTCGATCTCCGACACCAACGTGGCAGTGTAGTTGGTAAAACCGGCAGTTGCCTCGACCGACTTGGCGACTATCGCCGCTGCATCCAAGCCGTTTCCGTCAGCGCCCTCGCTGGCTGCGCCTTGCTTGCCGCAGCCAGCCGGCAAGGCGAAAGCGACAGCCCATATCAACAATGCCGTAATAAATTTCTTCATCATTGCCGTCCCCTTAACAAAATTTACAGTATAGCGGCTTCAAGCGCGATTTTCATCATGTCCGTAAAGCTGGTTTGCCGTTCTTCTGTAGTGGCTCGCTCGCCGGTGACGAAATGGTCGCTTACAGTAACAATGCAAAGCGCGTCTGCCCCAAGGTAGGCGGCGTTCATGTACAGCGCGGCAGCCTCCATCTCAACTGCCAGTATGCCCATCCTCGCCCATTTTTTCCACCAATCGTCGCCAAGCTCGTAAAAGACGTCGCATGACACCACGTTGCCCGCATGGAAGGGGATGCCCAGCTTCTCAGCCGAGGTGCGTGCTTTTTGGATGAGCTGCCAGCTGCATGGGGGGGCGAAACTTCCCGGGACGTCGAAAGCGTGGATGTAGTTGGAATCCGTCGAAGCGCACATGGCGAAAACGATGTCCTTTATCTTCACGTTTTCGTGGAAAGAGCC
>WRJV01000170.1 GCA_009778415.1 Clostridiales bacterium
GCAGCAATGTACGGGATCATCAAAGAAACTGAAGCAGGCATTGCAGTGTCGAACAAGATATTTGAACTTGCCATATGCAGCCACTTCATAGCCAAGGACGAGGAGGCGGAGGACAAACGGGTCGAAGGAGTCCTTCAGCACGACGTGGCGAAGTCTGGCAGGTTCGACATGGAGCTGTGCCTGCGCAAGTTCGCCTCGCACTACGCTGAGCTGTTCAGTGAACGCGACTATGGGTTCTTGGAAAGCCACGGCCGTTTGCTGTTCCTGTCATATCTTGCTCCGTTAATTAACGGGCAGGGCTTTTACCATATTGAGAGCCAGTTCACCGACCTGCGCCGTATGGCCATAGTGGTGGACTTCGGGCAGGACCAATTCATCATTGAGCTAAAGCTGTGGCGCGGCGAGACTAGGCACGAGGAAGCGTATGAGCAGCTCCTCGGCTACATGGACAGCAAGAACGCCACTGCCGGCTACCTTCTGACATTCGACTTCCGCAAAGGCGAGGGCAATTCCCCGCGTGCCGAGTGGGTGGATTTCAGCGGCAAACGCATATTTGACGTTGTGGTGTGCGGAAGGCGTGTCGACCAAATACCCCAAAGGGTTTAGCATGTCCTTTACTTTACATAAATTATTTATTGCTTCAATGTCGTCAACATTTTACTCGTCTGTTGCCGCATTTACCGGGCTGCGGAAGCTCAGTGAATCTGTTAAATTCAGCCATAAGGCAGGGCGGACGCCTATATAGTCGGAACTGGCTTCAACGCCGCCGAAACCAATTTGGCCATCATCACAGACGACTGCTGCGGCGGCATCGTATTGGCCGGGTGACCTTAACCACCAGTCGCATCCGCTATCATAATAATAATTTGCCATCCTGTCATTATCGGAAGCAAAGTACCTGTCAGCTTCTTCAAGGCTCAGCAAGAATATCTTATCAAGAGTACTGCTGCCACCGTGAACACTGAACTGTGAGTTTTCTGGGTTCTCCAGTTGGATTTCAATTATTTTCTCTTGTTCCTCATACGTGAATTTTTCAAAGAACTTTCCGTTCAGGTATACTCTCAAATCGCTCGTTCCCCACGTTGTGCTTCTGTAGCCGTTGACATACGGCCTCGACTCAATGATGTTTTCAGTTATTATCAACGCCATGTCGTCCCGAACGTCAAGCACCCGCCAGCTAAACCCACCGAATATCAAGTTTCGCTTTTCACCGTCTAATATTCTTTCGACGATGGCCTTTGATGAACCATCGTCATCGTCGCTGGAATCGCTTGCTAGCTTCTGGTTCACGTCATTGCTGATAAATGTTGCTGCAGCCTGCGTCGCTTCTGGGTGCCCACTATAGCCCATATATATCATTGGTAAAACACCATTGTACGATAACCTAAATAAATAATTACTGCTTTTATTTGATTTTATATTGAAAAACATCGCATATCCAAATTGGGAATCCCCCAGCCCTCGTGCGCCTTTATAAGCAATCCAATCTTCATGCTCAGTCTGTATAAATTTGTCTCCGCTTCTTATTATTTTAGGAGGGATAACCCATCTGTTTTCCGATGGCTTGTACAAGCCAGTGTATTGTCCTGTAAAAGGCATGGAGCTCTCATACTTTTGACCTTCTTCTAAGACAACAACTTGGTATAGTAGTTCAGACGCGCTGAATGGGTTGGTTTCGTCATAATTGATGGGCCAGATAAGCAGCTCGGGCTTCTCGTCTTGCATGTGGGTTTTGGGGGACGCAACTTCCATCCCGTCAGGTATGTTCTCGATGAAAGCATCAATGTCAAATGTATCAACATACGAGAAACAGTCGTCCAAATAGCTGTCTTCTGAATAATGAAAGTCTTGCCGATTTCTTTTCAAATTTTTCTCCGCAACTGTTTTAGCAATAAGTTGCTTTGTATTCATTCGACTTTCTTTTAAGCTTCCGTCACTTTGTATTTCATATACATCGACATCATAAGCCAAATAGTTGTAATAGAATTTAATTGCCGGCGCATTGTAATTACCGCTCGACCATTCTTTTGAATTTATATCCAAAGCAAGTTCACCTGTACTAAGATTGTATAGACGGTAATTTGACGTGCTTGGATTAATTCGTGTTTCTGTACAGTTAAACTGATCTGTATAACGAATAACCGATCTTCCAGAATAGTTCTCTGTTAGCGCAAACACCATTTTAAGGTCTTCACAATAATGTAAACTGACACGATCAAAGTTAAGAATAATGGTTTTGTCATTTTTGTTAATTATGCGTTCTGGCTCGAATTTTTTCTTTACAACCGCAAAACCTCCCACAAAAGCCCCGGCGCTTTCATACTGTGCGGGAATCATTATTTCAAAAGTTTCGGAATTGACATAGCCAAACAACTCATTCTCGTCCCTAAACAGCATTAACGGAGCATCAATGAACTCTTCAGATATTTTGAATATCTTCGGTGGGCTTTTCGATGCATCATAAGTCGTAGTTGTGCAAGAAACAGAAATCAGCATAGTTGTTATAGCCACTATTGTCAATAAAATATATTTTTGTGCTTTCTTTTTATTCATTCCAATTTTATGCATTCTATTTCCTTTCGCTTTCATCATTGCTATATATGTCGATCACCGTAACCTCGGGCGGGTTGAAAATTCGCGGGGTCTTGGGATCAAACGAAACTCCGCGGCTAACTATTTGAATCAACCCGTCATGCTCGTACACCCCACCCACGTATTTGGGGAACCAGCCTTGATGCGCCGCAAACAGTCCATTTGACAGAAGCGGGATTCTGACCACCCCTCCGTGAGTGTGCCCTGACAGAACTAAGTCAAAGGAATACTCTTTGTACGTTTCAATCAGCTCCGGCCTGTGCGCCACAAGGATTTTGAATTGGCTTTTATGTGCCAGTTCCCTAAAACTCTCATCCATTGGCATAAGCCCGGCTTTGTCCTCAAAGTGTACCCATTCCGGATCGTCTGCCCCTGCAACAACAAGTGCAATGCCGTTAACCTCGATTTCTTTGTATTCGTCTTCAAGCACAGCTGCGCCCAGAGCCCTAATTGTTTCTTTGATGTTTTCAATGTCGCCCGACCAGTATTCATGGTTGCCTGAAACATAAAACACCGGAGCGATGTCTGCAACGCCGGACACAAGCAGCTTTGCCCCATCGAATGCGGCAACATCATCTGCGATGTCTCCTGCAAGCACTATAATGTCAGGGCTTTGGCCTTCAATCACCGAGATAAGGTCGCCTTGGCCATAACCATAGATATGGCTGTGCAGATCGGCAACCAAGACAATGCGCAGACTGTCCCCGTCTTCAAATTTGTCGGTGTTAACTCTGTAGTGCTTAACCGTCAGCCCGTTGTAAAACATCACAGCAACAAGTGTTGTCATTGCTATGCAAGTTACCCACACCGCGATAATTATTTTGTTTCTCAGTGTTATATCCCCCATGTCATCGATTTGCAAGTAATATAAAGGCCAAGTCCTGCTAGTAGCAACGCGATGCCTACGAATATCAGTGCGATCGCGCATCCGCTCATGCCATTTTTGCCGGAATCCTGAGGAGGTGTTTTCCAAGTTTCAGCTTTCTGTCCCTCCGCTCTTTTTCTTGTCCCTTCCACACGGATTCTGCGTGGTGTTTTCCCTTTAGGCTTTCTCATCATTGCTCATGCACCCTTCCTTTCAAAACCAAATATCTCAGCTCTGTTCTTGATCCAAAGGTCAATGCTGAAATAAACGATTCCAAGCCCGCAAATAATCTGATAAACCGTCATTCCGCACCATATGGCCGGATTGTCGCGGACAAACTCCGTAAAAAACCTGAAAACAAAATATGCCAGAAAATACATCTTGAACAATAGCCCCGGAGCCTTTACCTTGTCTTGGCAGTAAACCAGTACCGCAAACGCGGTAAAATGGAACGCCGACTCGAACAATTGCGTTGGCAACCTCATCAGCCCGTCTCCAAAGTCGTATCCCCAAGAAGCAACAGCACCGTAGCAGCATCCTCCAAAAAAGCACCCGAACCGGCCGATCGCTATCCCCAGCGCTATGGAAGGGGTAATGATGTGCCCCAAGTATTGCTTTACGCCAAACGCCTTTCTGGCAAGAAGGACGCCGAGCAAACCGCCAACAAGCCCGCCAACGATTGACTTTCCGGCAAGAAATGCATGAAAGCTCCTGCTTTCCATCAATATGGGTATTTTAGAGCCTATGATGCCAAACACCAATGCGGCAGCGACGAGAATCATCGCCCCTTTTTCTCTGTCTTTGATTTTCCGCACGTTGAGCCAGTAGTAAGCAACGCCTGCTTCGATGCCCAGCACCACGAAAAACGTGTAGGTCGAAAAACCCAAAAAATATGGCATTATACCGGTGATTTTATCATGCGTGTCCAACATTTTTTCTTTTTTCCTTAAATGTATTCATTCATCGCGCCTCGTCCATGGGTGCCCGCTTTTGAAGCCTTGGTTGTAAACGCAGGCTGAACTCAGTTTTCCTCCAGGTCCTACATAATACGCATTGCAGTTGTCGAGGCACGCTAGGTCCTGGTAGTCCTTTGACAGAAAGTTCTGGATGAGGACATAGTTGATGTACGTCCTGCCCATCTTCGTCAAATAGCCAAACAATATCCGAAAAAGAGCCGCAACCCTTTTCAGTTTCAGCGAAACTAGGAAAAAACCGAGCATCTTGAGCCTGGAGGCGCACGTGTCCCTCATGCCTGCTTCTTCGTTTAGCAAGCGCACGAATTTCCCCATGTCAACGTATTTTTCCAGTAGTTCGATTTTATCGTCAATGAAAACAACTGGCAATACCACGTTGCTTTCAGGGCTGACGTTGAGGCCAAACGGTTTGTAAACGGGGAGCGGATAAAAAACGCCTTCATTGATGCCGCTGACGGAACTGGTCTTGACCAGCGACTTGATTATGCCCTCCTTGTAGACAAAACTGTCCAAAGGCAAATCAAACCGCCCCGTTTCCCTGACTGCTGTTACAAAAATAATTTCCCCGAACCAAGGGACCAAATTTTTCATGTAGCTGAGCAGTGCCCCTGTCTCGTCCAAATTGTCCTTGATGATTACAGAAATGACGGAAGTTTTGATTTTCGCTTTCACGCAGTTCTCGAGAGCCTTCTTCTTCTCGTCAACAAAATCGTTCCCGCGCATTTTTTCATGAACTGCAGGGTCAAGCGTGTCAAATTGCACGTACGCCCGCCGCAACCCGCTCTTTTTCAGTCGCTGTGCATAACCATCTTCCTGCGCTATCCTGATGCCGTTGGTCAAAATCGTGGATTTGATGCCAGCCTTTTTAAATATTGCGATGATTTTCTCCAGTTCTGGATGAAGCGTTGGCTCCCCACCGGAGAGGGATACGCCCTTTGCCCCTTCCATTTGCAAAAATCCTGCTATTTCTTCCACTGTTTCAAGGCCGATGAAAAACTCTTCCGCTTTGCCACCGGCATCCGCATAGCAGATGGGGCAGCGGAAATTGCATGCGCTGGTTATGTCCAGCCGGTAGAGACGCACCCCCTTGTTGCTGCACCTATTTCCCCCATCAGGTTCCGGCAGCATGGGCGAAAGACCTGGAACGAAAGAGCCCTTGGGCAAGCCGGTTTTTAGGCCGGGGTCAAAACAGCTTTTTTCACAAATGGCTTTCCA
>WRJV01000171.1 GCA_009778415.1 Clostridiales bacterium
CTTTTCAACGAAATGTTCCCTGCAGGAGGCAGAGCCGCCGGCAGGGCCGCCGAGAGCCCTGCCGAAAAAACGGTTGGTGGGCTCGTGCAGCTCATGGACGGCGTAAAAAACATCGTAATCGTGTCAGACTACATATACAGCGACGCCATTGTTTACGGCAAGTCGACTGTGGAATACATGAAATCGCTTGCCAGCATCGACTGCGCCCTTGCAAAGCGCAGCGATATAGTCATTGAAGCCGCGTATTCGAACCTGGCTGCACATAAAGGAAGAGAATTGCTTGGTGAACTCTATGAAAAGATGCGCTAAAGGGTTTTTGCTGTCGCTTTGCATGTTCAGCGCCTTACCGTTGCCGACAAGGACCTGGGACGACGCATGCAAAGACCTCGCCCTGCCGTGCCTTCCCCTCGTGGGCGGGCTGGTGGGCGCGATGTGGTGGGCAATTGCCGAGCTGCTCAAGCTTAGCGGTGCGCACACGGCCCTGGCAGCAGCGGCGCTTGCGCTTTTTCCGTTCTTCGCCACAGGGTTCCTGCACCTGGACGGCTACATGGACACCAGCGACGCCATGCTGTCGAGGCGCCCCTTGGAAGAAAAGCTTCGCATACTGAAAGACCCGCATGTTGGCGCCTTTGCAGCCATTATGCTCGCTGCCCTGTTCACGCTGCAGTTCGCAGCCTGCTGGGCTGTAACTGAGAAGGGTTCGCACCTTGCGCTGCTTGTTGTTGTTGCAGTTGTTTCAAGGTGCTGCTGCTCCATATCGGTCCTTTGCCTAAGCGCCATGCCCAGCAGCAGCTACGCCAACATGTTCAAGCAGGGCACGGGCACCGCGCACAAAGTTTTTGTCGCGGTTTTGGCAGTGCCTACTGTAGCTGCGGCTTGCCTTTACGCTGGCGCTTGCGGGCTGGCAGTCGCACTGTCCGCAATTTTGGGGTATGCGGCGGCAATAAGCTGGACCGTTCGGGAATTCAAAGGCATTTCCGGGGACCTTTCCGGGTTTGCCATAGTAATAAGCGAAATCTGCGGGCTCACCGTGCTCGCCGCATTTTGAAAACGAGGTGACGCAGCAAATGATTTTGATATTTGGCGGTGCATACCAGGGTAAACTGGCATATGCCAAAGACAGGTTTGGCCTTTCAGGCGAAGACGTCTACATGTGCAGCGAAGACGACGCCCGCATGCCCGCCGGCAAAACTGCGGTGAATGAAATTGACAAGTGGATATTGGCGCTTGTGAAAGCGGGCATAGGCGTGGATGAGCGCATGCAGCTGTTCATCCAGAGCAGCAGGAGCGCAATCGTTATCAGCAACGACATTTCATGCGGCGTCGTGCCGGCCGACAGCCTGCTGAGAGAATGGCGCGAAGCCGTCGGGCGGTCCCTTGCGGAGCTGTCCCGGGCGTCCGACGAAACAGTGCGGCTGTTCTGCGGGATACCGACGAGGATTAAGTAAGGAGGTTCATATGAGACTGAAAACCAAAATAGCGGTGCTACTCCTGATGCTGGCCATGCTGGCGGCTGCCGCTTCATGCGGGAACGCTGCGGCGGAAAATGCGCCGGCTGCCAAGGACAGGGAAGGCAACCCCGTTGTTTTGCCGCAAAACATGGAGCGGATCATCTCCATGGGCCCGTCGAACACCGAGATCATCACTGCCTTGGGCTTCGCGGACAAGATAATAGCGATAGACTCGTATTCAGCAGACATTGAGGGCATCCCCCAAAGCCTACCCAAATTCAACATGATGAACCCCGACGGGGAGCAGATAATCAACCTTCACCCTGACGTCATTTTCGTGACGGGAATGACCAAGGTCGACGGCGGCGACCTGCTGAAAAGCGTCTCCGACACCGGGATTTGCATCATTTACATGCCTTCCTGCGCGAGTATCAGCGATATCAAGGAAGACATATTGTACATCGCGAAGGTTCTCGGGGCAGAGGCGGAGGGCGAAGCCCTTGTTGCTGGGATGGAGGGCGAGATCAGCCGGATCGCGAAGGTGGGCGGCACCATAATCGACAAAAAAACCGTTTACTTTGAAGTCGACGCGCCTCCGTACCAAGTCAGCTTCGGCCAAGGGGTGTTTTTGAACGAAATGATCGAGCTCATTGGTGCCGTAAACGTTTTCAGCGACCAGAAAAGCTGGATTTCGCTGACTGACGAGGCAGTGCTGCTAGCCAACCCCGATGTAATCCTCACAAGCGTAAACTATGTGGAAAACCCCATCGAAGACATCAAGTCCAGGCCTGGCTGGAACGAAGTGGCTGCAGTGAAAAACGGCGAGATATACCTCATCGACGCAGACTCCAGCAACCGCCCCAGCCAAAACATCGTTAGGGCCCTGCGGGAAATGGCGAAAGCCGTCTACCCGGACGAATACGAAGACCTATGAAAACAAAAGCCGCAACCGCTGCATGCGTCAGTTTGATTGTAGTAATGCTTGGCGCTGCGCTGGGCAGCGTCTCCATACCGCCAAGCGACATTTTCAGCATCATCAGCCACAAAGTTTCCGGCAGCCCGCTGCCCGGCCACATCGAACCTGCTTTGGCGGCGATCGTATGGAACCTGCGCCTGCCCAGGGCCCTGCTGGCGTTTTTCGTCGGTGCCGCGCTTTCTGTCAGCGGCGCTGTAATGCAGTCGGTGCTGCGCAACCCGTTGGCGTCGTCCTATACCCTCGGCGTGTCCTCCGGGGCGTCTCTGGGCGCAGGCATTGTCATCCTCTACGGGGTGACGATCCCGTTCATGTCGGCGCTCACCCTCCCCTTCCTGGGATTTTTGTTCGGCCTCGGTACCATTTTCCTGATCATGGCGATTGTCTCGCGCTTGGACTGGCAGATGGAAAACATAACGATCATATTGACAGGCATGGTGTTCACCCTCTTCATAAACGCCGTCACAATGCTCATGTCGGCGCTGTCCAGGGAGCACCTGCAGCGCCTGATCTTCTGGCAGATGGGCAGCTTCTCGATGAAGGACTGGCAGGCGGTGTTCATACTGGCGCCTGCTGCTGTATTGGGCACCCTGTTCGTAGCCCATTTCAACAGGGAGCTGGACATCATGACCTTTGGGGAGGAGCAGGCGAAGACAATGGGCGTTGACCTAAAAAAGGTGAAGTGGATACTGCTTGTCACCGCAGCTGCGCTGACCGGGAGCGCCGTCGCCTTTGTGGGGGTGATAGGGTTTGTGGATCTGGTCGCGCCGCACATTATCCGCAAGCTGTTCGGGTCGGCGCACAGGTACGTGGTCCCCATGTCTGCGCTGTTTGGCGGTGCGTTCATGGTGGTGTGCGACTTGATCGCAAGGACCATTGTGTCGCCAAGCGAACTGCCTGTTGGAACGGTGACGGCAATAATAGGCGCACCGTTTTTCGCCTGGATTTACTTTGGCGGCAGGAAAAAGAAAGCGAAGGTGGGGTAGCAAAGATGCTGACGCTAAAAAACGTATCTGCCGGCTATGACGGGACCGACGTTGTCAAGAACATATCGCTTGACGTGAAAAACTGTGAAAACCTTTCGATAATCGGTCCAAACGGCTGCGGGAAGACTACCTTGCTGAAAGTGATCGCAAACCTCCTGCCCTTCAAAGGCGACGTTGAGATAGACGGAAAGCCCATCAGGAAAATGAAGGGCAGGGAGATATCGGCGAAGGTGGCCATGCTGGCCCAGACTTCGGGGATATACTTTGCGTATTCTGTCTTCGACACTGTGATGATGGGCAGGTACCAGCGCATGGACAGCGGCTTTTTCGGCCTGCCGTCAACGGAAGACGCCCAACACGTGACCCGGTGCCTCGAAGCGGTGAACCTGGTCGCGGAAAAGGACAAGGAGATAACAAAGCTTTCCGGTGGGCAGCTTCAAAGGGTGTTCCTTGCCAGGGCCCTCGCCCAGCAGCCGGAAATAATCCTCCTTGACGAGCCCACAAACCACCTGGACTTGAAATACCAGGTGGAGCTGGTCGACTACCTGAAGAAATGGGCGCCAGAAAACAACTGCGCCATCATTGGCGTACTCCACGACATCAACCTCGCGATGCAGCTTGGCGAAAACATAATGGTCATGAAAAACGGCGAAATGCAGGCTTACGGCAAAACGTCGGAAGTAATAACCGGAAACCTGCTGGAAAAAGTGTACGAAATCGACGTGGCGCGGTACATGGCAGCATCCCTCAAGCGCTGGGAAAGTCTGCAGGGCTGATGCTGCGAAGCAGCCTGCTGCAGACGAGCTTTTCGGTGTAGCTCGACACAGCCAGCTTCAGTATGAGGTCCAGGACTGCGTCCTCGTCCATGTCTTCGACGATTTCCACAGATAGCCTGTTCAGCGACTCGTCGAGCAATCCGCAGTACTTCTCGTAAAATTTCTCTATTGTCTGCTTCTCAGACTGCCTCTTTAGGAAAAAGCCCGTCTCCGTTACCGGCAAAATTTGTTTCAGCAGGCAAATCGACGTCAGGTAGGCAATATGGATCCTGCTGTACTTCTTGCCCTTTGCCCTTGGCAGAAGATCCTTCTTCATGTAGTTGTTGACCATGGAGGAAGTCAGCGCCTCTTCGCTGCCAAGCCCTATGTGCTGCCGCTTCATGTAGTTTAGGACCTGGTCCATGTAGAGGTCGATGTCGGGGATGTTTTCCCATTTGTTTGGGCGCTCGTTCGCCAGCTTCTCTTTCAATTCTATCAATTTGCCCATGTAGGCCTTCCCTCCTTTGTGAATTAATCCAGCTTATTATACCACGGTGAGTTGCTAAAGTAAACGCAGCCATAATTGTTTCCGCTATTTTGCCACGCCCTATTGACGTCATCGGAACTACGTGATATGATATTCGTAACCACATTTAGCGATTTTATTTGCTGCAAAGGAGTGTTACGTATGTCTATATGTGTATTCGGCGATTCCGTCGCCAAGGGAGTCATTTACGACGAAGCAAAAAACAAATACATCCACTTGAAGAACAGTTTCATCAACATGTTTTCCCAGAAATTAAACCTTCGCGTTGAGAATTACGCACGGTTTGGCTGCACCGTCACCAAGGGGATAGAAATCCTGAGCAGGCACAAGAACGAGCTTTCCTCGTTTTCGCACACGCTCCTAGAGTTCGGCGGGAACGACTGCGACCTGCAATGGAACGAGATTTCAGATTCGCCGGAGGCCGAGCACCTCCCCAACGTTCCACTGCCCCAATTTGAAGAAAAATACCTCAAAATGATCGACATAGTCAGGCGAACAGGAAGCGTGCCCGTCATGCTCAACCTGCCGCCCCTTGACTCCGAGCGGTTTTTGAAGTGGGTCAGCCGGGGCCAGAGCCGTGAAAACATACTGAAATTCCTCGGTGACGTAAATGCCATATTCAAATGGCAAGAAAGCTACAGCATTGCCGTAAAAAAGCTTGCCCAACTGCATGGTGTCCGCTTTGTGGACATCAGGAGCGCTTTCATGAGGGAAGACTCCTATTCAGACTATTTGTGCCGTGACGGCATGCACCCCAACGAAAAAGGCCATGCGCTCGTCGGCCGCTTGCTGAGCGAACGGAATTTCCTGCTGTCCAATTAAATTTCAGCGCATGTTTTGATTATGCGCGAAATATGCTATAATACTGGTATCAAACAAGGAAAGCCAGGTGATTTCATGCCCATAAAAGGAGCCTTCGTCCTTCCCCACCCGCCCCTCATCGTGCCGCCAGTCGGAAAGGGGCAGGAGCGCAAAATACAAAGGACGGTGAACGCCTATGAAGAGGCGGCCCGCC
>WRJV01000172.1 GCA_009778415.1 Clostridiales bacterium
CGGTCGTCATAATCGGCAGCGTAGACCAGCTCGCTCAGGGTCTCGACTGAGTCCACGCCAGGTATCCTGTCGATCCCGTGTATTTCGCAAAACGCTCCAAACGGCGCGAAGTAGCCGAAGACTGCTTTTATTGACGGGCTTCTTTCTACTTCGTCGTACCTTTCCTTTGCTATCTCTTCTATCGACAGGTTCCGGCTCGCAGAAAACTCCCGAAAGCAATCCATGACCATGTCGAACTTGTCTGCCGCCACAGTGTAGGAATTCCCCCCAAAGCAAATGCTTGTAAAGTCGGGCCGCATCACTGCAGCCGGGTCCACGGCCCCGTATTGCGGCGGGTTTTCCCGTATGAGGTCCTTGATGGGCGTGCTCCCCCAAAAAAAATACAAAAGCAGTATTGTGAACAAGAACAATACTACTAAAATTATGCTTTTTGCTGTTTCAACAAGCTTTGCGCCCTTTGACGTGCCCATGCTTTTCGCCCCGCCTAGCAAGCGCTAGTTGTTGAATATGATTTTTAGCAAGCCTTTTAGGAATTGGGCTGGCCCGGACGCTGGCGATTCCGCCGCTGCGCTGTCGCCAGCGCTTTCTTCTTTCGCTTTTATTTCTACAGGGTTTGAATTTGTGAAAATCACTTTGTCCTCTGCGTCAACGGTCCTGACTGTGATTTTGTAGACGCCGGGCTTTACGTTTTCGACTTTTTTCGTGTAAAAACTGAGCGCGTTCGTGCTGACGAAGCTTTCAGTCGTTCCAAACGCAACGCTTGCAAGCTCGCTCTTGTCGGTTTTTTGGTACTCTTCCAATGTGACGGTCGTATTCTCGCCGTTCACCACCTTGTATTCCTGCGTAACGGAAACTTTTATCGCGGAAGCCGTCGCTATCTTGACGGAGACCAGGAGGTTGTCCGAGTAAATCGTGGACCCGGAGACAGGGTTGACGATGGTGATGTTGGGGTTTGGCGCCGCATGCACGGCTTGCGTACTCAATAAAAGCGAAAGAACAACCGCCAAAGCTGCTCCGTATTTTCTCACCGCCGACACCCCCTTCCTCAAAACCATACAATAGTGCTTTTATATTATACAGTATCCGTGTTACATTCCGATTACAGGAATTTTAAATTGTTTTTACATTTGTTATGTGTTACCATGGTACGGGAGGGCAGGGATCTTGAAAACATTAACGATATATACCGACGGCGCTTGTTCCGGCAACCAAAGCGACGTGAATTTTGGCGGCTGGGGCGCAATACTGCAGTACGGCGCTCATCAGAAAGAGCTCTTTGGGGGGGAACCGGACACGACGAACAACCGCATGGAGATGACGGCGCTCCTGCGCGCTTTCGAGGCGGTCACGAAAGATGGCCAGCGGGTGGACGTCTTTTCTGACAGCGCCTACCTGGTAAACTGCTTCAGGGAGAGATGGTATGAAAACTGGCAGAGAAACGGCTGGGTGACCTCCGGCAAAAAGCCTGTCGAAAACCGCGACCTCTGGGAGGCGATCATCCCGTATTTGAGCAGGCACGCGGTCAGTTTTTACAGGGTGAAGGGCCATGTCAACCTAAATAGCAAAAACCTTGACCTTGATTCGCTTTATGAAGATTTCTGCAAAAAAAACAGCGGGCGGTTTACGCTCGATGATTTTAGGCACGCAACAGAAATGAACAATCTGGCCGATTCCCTCGCAAACAAGGGTGTCGAGTCGGCAAAGCAGGGCAGCCAGGCCTGATTTACTTGGGGTGCTCTTCCAGCAGCTTTATGGAATGGACGATCGTCAGCGGGCAGTAAGGGTACTGCCTGTGGAACGCCTTGATAATCTTCGTCATAACCATCTCGCCGTTTTCGTATGTTGTGAACGGCAGCAGCAGGATATACTGCGACACGCTGTACTGGGCGAAAATATCGCCTTTTCTGAGGGTTTTTTTGATGCACTCGTTGAGCTTGTCCATGAAGCTGTTCAGCATCTTGACTGAAGGCACTTCGCCTTTCGTAGTCGTCAGTGTGACAAGCGACAGGTACACGGACTCCCCCGTCCTCGGCTTCGTCCTTATTTCCAGCCTGTAAATGTCTTTGAAGACCTCGTACTCGCAGTAGTAGGCGCCTCTGCCCGGCGCGTCCTCTTCCAGGTTTTCGCTTATGACGTCAAGGTCAGTTTCAACCTTCTTGCTTGTTTTGATGATTTCTTTGTATAGAGCGGTTATCTCTTTGGACGGGTTTATCCCGAACTCCCGGTAAAACAGGGTGGACATCTTCCTGTATTCAAGAAGGGCCGCCTGCAGGTTGTTGATGCTTATGAGCCCGCGTATCAAGTTGTAGTACAAAAATTCGTCAAATGCGTCGATGATTATGGCCTTTCGGCAAATCTCAATGATCTTATCGTTGTTGCCGCGCTGTTTCAACATGTCTATCGCTTTGTGTACGATGTCTCCGTACAGGGAATGGTAATAGACGTTGAACTGGACTGCCCACGGCTCAAGGGCAGACTTGTGCAGGAAATCGCCTTTGTAGATGTCAATCGCGCTCAGCAGGCAGTCGAGCCTTTCTTCTTCCGATATCCATGGCGCCTTGCCTTTGTTGCAGTACTCCTCAAACTCTTCGACGTCGATGACGCAGTCCATGTTTGAGTTCCAGGCATAGGTCCCCCTAGACTGGATGATCATTTCGTGCCCTTCAAAATACTCAAGCTCTGCCAAAGCGTTACGAATCCTGTGCATAAGTGTTTTTAGCGCATTTCCGGGGTTCTCGCTTTTGCCTTCTGGGTAAATGAGGTCAATTAATTCTGATTGTGATATGTCCCTGTTACGAAACACTATGAGGTATTCGATGAGGAGCCAGAATTTTTTTGAACGAACCGTCTGATCGTTTATCGTTTTTCCGTTATATGTAAGGGAACACCCCCCCAACATATTGACATAAAGTTTTGATTCTTTTACAGCCATATAAACAACCTTCCAGGAAATATAATTACATTAATATAACATTCAAGTGAAATACGCTACTTATTATTGCATATTTCGGGAGAAAAGTCTATACTTTACTTATAATATCACGAGAAAAATTTCATAAAAAAATATTTTACGGTTACATATTGACAATTCATTTAAATTATTGTATGATAAGTGTAACATTCAAATTCTTAAGGAGGTTTATTGCTATGATGCGCATTAGAGAAATTTTATCCGCGCTACTCGTTATTGGTTTGATCACATGCGCTTTTTCTGCCTGCCAAAACAACGATCAGGCCCGAGTAGATGCGGACGACAAACAAATCACTGTCGATTTAGGGGAAATACCGGAGAATGAGATGGTGCCCCTTGCGGACGCCCCCCCTGCTGTGCCCACTGTTTTGTCCCCGATCGCTTCTGGGACGGACGTGAAGCAAAATTCAAAGGCGGTGGTCGATGCTTCAAACATGAAAGACGGCTATATCATGATCAAGTACGTTGGGGGCGGCAGCTCCAACATTAAAGTCCTGATAACCGGCCCGGACAAAGTGACTTACACCTACAACCTGAAAAAGGACGGAACTTATGAAGTGTTCCCTCTTTCTGGCGGTGACGGAACTTATTCCGTTGGGGTTTATAAGAATATCTCTGGGACGCAATATTCAACTGAGTTCACTACGAGCTTGACTGTTGCGCTCAAGAACGCGTTTGCGCCCTTCCTGATGCCAAATCAGTACGTCAACTACAACGCCAACACCTTGGCGGTGAAAAAAGCCGCCGAACTTGCGGCTACGACTACGGACACGCTCAAAAAAGTCGAGAACATCTACAATTACATTATTAAAAACTTCACCTACGACAAACAGCTCGCCGCAACTGTCCAGAGCGGGTACTTGCCTGACTTGGATTCCGTGTGGAACAAGAAGTCCGGCATTTGCTTCGACTACGCGGCAACAGTGACCGCGATGCTCCGCAGCCAAGGCATACCGACGCAGCTGGTAATCGGGTACACCGGCCAGGCGTACCATGCGTGGATCAGCGTGTACACTGCTGAAACCGGCTGGGTCGAGGGCGTCATCTACTTTGACGGCAAGACATGGAAGCTCATGGATCCCACATTTGCTTCAAGCGGCAATTCCAGCGACAGCATCATGAAGTACATCGGGGACGGCAAGAACTATTCTGCCAAATACTTATACTAAGCCAACATCTTAGCTACAGCTGTTCATATCCATTCGGTAAAGGGCGCCTCACGGGGCGCCTTTTGCTGTGGGCTTTTGCTGTGAGCTTCTGCTGTGGGCTTTTGCTGAATAAAACCTCTTGTAAATTCACGTGCCCAGTGCTATAATTAACCTGTTAGCAAGGGTTCATGTTTTCATTTTACAGGAGAGATGTCTATGAAACGAAAATTGCTTTCTTCGTCCTATCTGTCCGCGTTTTGCCTTGAAGTTTCTCTTTTTTTACATGCCGGCATACCAATCAGCGACGGCCTATCAATGCTCGCAAGCGACGACAACGACAACGCTTCCAAGGAGCTGATAAACAGCCTTTTCAAGGCTACCGAGGAAGGGCGGCTCTTTTCTGACGCAGTCGAGTCAGCCGGGGCGTTCCCGCCGTACATGCTGGAAATGATAGTCCTGGCCGAAAAAACAGGGAAGCTTGAAGACACGATGCGCAGCCTGTCCGCATACTACGAGCGCCAGGCCAGGCTTTCCGCGAGCATCAGGAGCGCCGTTTTCTACCCGTTTATCCTGATAGCTATCATGCTGGTAGTCATCGCGGTAATAGTCATAGAAGTACTGCCGATCTTTAACGATGTGTTCAACCAGATGGGCACTGAAATGTCCGCTTTCGCGCTGAACATCATGGCTTTCGGGCAGGCTCTTGCAGGGGCTTCCACCGTCATCTTCGTCGCTGTCGGAATACTGGCTGCCCTAGCCTTGCTTGTTTTCCTCGTGCCGTCTTTCCGGCGCGCAGTTGCGGGCTGGTTTAAAAACAGCTTTGGCGGCAGGGGCCTGCTCAAGAGGATATCCTCTGCAAGGTTCGCTTTCGCGATGGCTATGGCAATAGAGAGCGGGATCGACTCTGACGATTCGATAACCATGGCGGCAAAGGTCACAGACGGCGGCAGCGCCCTCACTTCGGGCGCAGAAAAATGCAAGCAGCTCCTGCTCGGCGGGTCCAAACTCGGGGACGCGTTGACTGAGTCGGGCATTTTCCCGCCAAAAAACAACAGGTTGCTGTCGCTGGCCCAGCAGACCGGCACGCTGCCTGAAGTCATGGGGACGATAGCCCAGCGCAGCGAGGAGGCTATCCGCGACGAAATAGATTCGCTGATTTCAAAAATTGAGCCGACACTGGTCATCTTGACGTCCGTCATCGTCGGAGTCATACTTCTGTCGGTTATGATGCCGCTCATGAGCATAATGTCCGCTATAGGGTAGGGAGGGCTTTTGCATGGACAAAAAAAACTACAAAGCCCCAATAGCGAAAAAACTGCTGTCCTACCTCGTTTTGGCCGCTGTTTTCCTGCTGGTGCTCCGCTTTGTCACTGTCGGCCTTACCCAAGCAGGGGAGACGTCCAGCTCAGAAGGCCTGCGCATCGCAGAAGACAGCATCCGGCGCGCCGTCGTGAACTGCTACGCCTCGGAGGGGAACTACCCCCCCAGCTACGAATACCTCAAGAGCCACTACGGCATCAGCGTCGATGAAAGCAAATACATAGTCCATTACGAGATTTTCGCATCAAACATCATGCCCGACATAACCGTGTTGGAAGTTAAAAGGTAGGC
>WRJV01000173.1 GCA_009778415.1 Clostridiales bacterium
CTCGTTTTTACCATGTCGCTTGGCACCGTGTTTGGATGTACAACTGTTGTGGTTGGAAAAAACCTGACGACAGACGGTTCTGTACTGTTCGCCCACAGTGAGGAACTTGACGGCGGAGATGTCCATCACCTCGTCTATGTGCCAAGGGGATACCACCCGCCGGGAGAAAAATGGGTTGGCCTCAACCCGCCGGATTTCGACCCGTCATTCAACTTCGGGCCTACTGTGATCGACCAAGTTCCGATGACTTACTCATTTATCGCTGCTACTTTGTATGACAAAACATGGTACCCCGGCGATTACACATCTGGCGTCAACGAAATGCAGGTAACGATTGGAAACAACATGACCAACAGCAAAGACCAAAACCCGCGCGACAACTGGGCACTTGTCGAAGGAGGCCTGATCTGGACAGAATACACCCAATTGGTGCTCGAAAGAGCGGCAACCGCGAGGGAGGGCGTCGAAATTATCGGGAAGTACCATGAGCAATGCCATTTGAGCGGCGACCCTGGCACCATGTACCTGATCGCGGACCCAAACGAGGGCTGGGTAATCGAACTGGCGGTAAACGGGCAATGGATTGCCAAGCGCATACCTGCAAGCGGATATTACGTCCTCACCAACAGCTATACCATCGGGGCAGAGACCGACCTTGACAGCCCTGATGTGCTTCATTCCCCCGATGTCGTCGACTACGCTGTATCCAAAGGATACTACAACCCAGCGGGAGGCGCCCCGTTCAGCTTTAAAGACGCATACGGCACCGTGAGCAATCAAGCAAGCGAGAGCAACAACCTTAGAATCAGGGAAGTAAGCAAAATGATCGACGCAGGGCCTGTCGACAAGCAAAAAATGATGGAAATCATGCGGACTTGCTATGAAGGCACGGATGTATACAGAGAAAACGCGACAACCGGGTCACCTTTGTCTGTCAGCGGGGTAAGGACTGTCAGCAGGCTGACTACAGAAGCAGGTTCTGTCGTGCAACTGCGCTCGGATATGCCAAAAGAAATTGGGACAACAATTTGGTGGGCATTGTCAACGGCTAAAACCAGCCCTTACGTGCCGTACTACCTTGGTGCTACAGACTTCCCAGAACCCTATCAGGCAGGCGTTCCGCGCGTTCGGAACGAAGACCCCGAAATACAGCGCGCTTTTTCAGCTTATTGGCGGTGCCGTGACCTTGCGCAAAGGGTCCACGCAACATACAGGGAGTCCTTCCCCATAGTGAAAGCAGCTTTGGACGCGTATGAGCAAGGTGCGTTTGACAGGCAGGCAGCCGTTGAAGCGGAAGCGTTGAAAATCATGAAAGCCCACGGCGCGGTAGCAGCTTCGCGTTTTCTGAACGATTATTCAAACAGCTTGGCTGTTGCGGCGTTTGACCTGACAGGCGATCTTTTAAAGAAACTGTTCAACCAAATACCGTTAAGCATTGACGTAGCAGCGTCAGTCGAAAAACTGCCGGGAAACCAAAACAGCCTGACTGTAAGCGTACATGACAAATACTTCAACGGAACCGAAAACGACTTCACTGAAACGTTTAAAATCAGCAACAACGCGGTAGGCACATATAACGTCGGCGGCTACAATGTGTATGTTGACACGAAAGGCAACACGCAGATCCGCGAGTGCTATATTCTAAAATAAAAGGGTACACACATGCTATTAACAATAACTTACGCAGGCCGAAACACGACCAACCTCGGCTATCTGCTGTACAAAAACCCATACAGGCCGCAAGTGTTTGAATTGAGCTATGGCAAAGCATACGTCTTCTACACGGAAGTGTCCGACGAGCGCACTACTGCGGCGCTGCTTCTTGACATCGACCCCCTCGACCTGGCGCGCGGCAAGGTTGGCGCGTCAGGGGGAGGGCTGTTTGACTACGTCAACGACCGCCCCTATGTTGCCTCGTCCTTTTTAAGCACTGCGATTGCGAAGGTGTTTGGAACGGCCATGACAGGGCGAGCAGACGCGCACCAAGCTCTGTCCGATACCCCGCTAGACTTGACGGCGACAGTAACCATGCTGCCCTGCCGGGGCGAGCAGGAGAAACTAAAAAGCGTCTTTGAGCCGCTGGGATACGAAACAAGCTATGAAAGCTTTGTGTCCGACGAGAAATTCCAGAGTTGGGGCGAGAGCAAATATGTGAACCTGACCATTTGCGGAAGAGTTCGCCTGCGCGACCTGTTAAGGCACCTCTATGTGCTGATACCGGTATTCGACAGGCAAAAGCATTACTGGGTGGGTGCGGACGAAGTGGATAAATTGTTGCGCATCAGTGAAGATTGGCTGCCTGACCACCCCGAAAAAGCGTACATCACCGGGAGGTACCTAAACCGCCGCCGCGCATTGGTCAATCAGGCTTACGAACGGCTGTCCGCTGCAAATGCGGTAGATGGCGAAGTCCTGCCGGCAGAGCCTGAAAAACCAGAGGAAACGCCTGACAAAAAGCTGAACTTAAATGCAAAGCGCCTCGGCAGCGTGGTCGCTGCATTGAAAAGCTGCAATGCGAAACAGGTGATCGACATCGGCTGCGGGGAAGGAAACCTGCTGCGCCAGCTGTTGAGCGAAGGACAGTTTACTAAAATCGCAGGCGTTGACGTATCTCACGTCGCCCTTGAAAGGGCTGCCGAGAAACTAAAGCTAAACCGCGCAGGGGATTCGCTGCGCGAACGGATACAGCTGTTTCAAGGCTCGCTTACTTACAGAGACTCAAGGTTCGCAGGATATGACGCCGCTTGCGTAATTGAGGTGGTTGAGCATTTGGACGCCTCGCGCCTCAGTGCATTTGAGCGCGTATTGTTTGAGTTTGCAAAACCCCCGGTGGTGGTTCTGACAACGCCAAACAAGGAATACAACGTCAATTACGGCCTGGTTGACGACGATGAGTTTCGCCATGGCGACCACCGTTTTGAATGGTCAAGGGCAGAATTCAGGCATTGGGCAAGCCAGACTGCTGAAAAGTTCGGATATTCCGTGCTGTTTTCGGAAATCGGGGACGTGGACGAAACTTATGGGGCGCCGACGCAGATGGGGGTGTTTACGTTATGCGAATAGAAATCCCGGAACTGGCTGTAGTGGCTCTGATGGGGGCTTCCGGCAGCGGCAAGTCCACCTTTGCTAAAAGGTTTTTCAAGCCGACGGAAGTGCTGTCTTCCGATTATTTCCGCGCCCTCATTTCTGACGACGAAAACAACCAACAGGTGACCCCTCAAGCGTTCGAAACGCTGTACTATGTTGCGGGCAAGCGTTTGGAGCTCGGGCTGCTCACCGTTATCGACGCAACGAACGTGCAAAAAGAGGCCCGCGCTTCGGTATTGCACCTTGCAAAGGAACAGAATTGCCATGCTGTCGCCATTGTGCTCGACATGCCGGAAAAACTGTGCAAGGAGCGCAACAAAAAACGCACCGACCGTGACTTCGCAGAACACGCCATCGCACGGCAAGGCGAGCAGTTGCGCAGGTCAATAAAATATCTTAAAAAGGAAGGCTTCCGCTATGTGTATGTGCTGAAAAGCGAGGATGAGATTTCCGATGTTGAAATAGCCCGGATGCCGCTATGGAACAACCGCAAGTCCGAAACCGGCCCATTTGACGTAATCGGCGATGTCCACGGGTGCTACGACGAGCTGTGCGCCTTGCTTGACAAACTCGGGTATTCAGTCGAAAAAGAAAGCTGCACCGCCACGCCTTCGGATGGCCGCAGGGCGGTCTTCCTCGGCGACCTCGCTGACAGGGGCCCTGACAACACAAAGGTCCTTCGACTTGTGATGAGCATGGTTCAATCCGGCAGCGCCTATTGCATAGCAGGGAACCATGACGTCAAGCTGCTGAAGAAGCTTCGCGGCGCCAATGTGCAGCTGACTCACGGGCTCGACAAAACCGTTGAGCAGCTTGAATCCCAAAGCGGGGAATTCGTTGAGGAAGTAAAAGCATTTTTGGACGGCCTTTTGAGCCACTATGTGTTTGACGGGGGCAAACTGGTTGTTGCCCATGCTGGATTGAAAGAGAAGTATCAAGGGCGCGGCAGCGGGCGTGTCCGCGATTTTTGCCTGTACGGGGACACCACGGGCGAAACCGACGAATACGGCCTTCCCGTGCGCTTGCCGTGGGCAAACGAATATCGAGGGAAAGCGACGGTGGTCTATGGGCACATTCCCGCGCCTGACGTTGCAGCGATCAACAACACTTTTTGCATCGACACAGGTTGCGTGTTTGGCGGCAAGCTGACCGCTTTCCGCTACCCTGAAAAAGAAATCGTGCAAATTGAAGCGAGCAAGGAGTACTACGCCCCAATAAAACCGTTCCCGGGTAAATCCGCCGATACCGACGACGTACTAAACGTGGACGATGTACTGGGGCAAAAGTTCCTAACCACGCGCCTGCGCAGAAGCATCAAAATAAACGCCGAAAACTCCGCTGCCGCGCTTGAGGTCATGAGCCGGTTTGCCGCAAACCCCCACTGGCTGATATACCTGCCGCCCACCATGTCGCCCTGTGAAACGAGCAGCCTCCCTAGTTATTTGGAGTACCCGACCGAGGCGTTTGACTACTACAAAACGCGCGGTGTCGGCAAAGTTGTGTGCGAACAGAAACACATGGGCTCCCGTGCAGTGGTTGTGGTGTGCCGCGACTCTGAAGCCGCAGCCAGGCGCTTTAAGGCAAGCGAGGGTTCGGTTGGGATCATCTATACCAGGACAGGGCGGCATTTTTTTGATGACGTCGAAACAGAGCAGGCATTGCTTGGCCGGCTCCAAGCCGCTCTGGCGGCCTCAAACTTTTGGGATGATTTCAATACTGATTGGGTATGCCTCGACGCCGAGCTCATGCCATGGTCTGCCAAGGCGCAAAAATTGCTGGAAGAACAATATGCCCCGGTTGGGCGCGCCGGCCGGTGCGGGCTGGCCTCAGCGGTTGACGCAATAGGCAAAGCCTATGCTGCGCTCGGCAGCAAGCAGGTTGACGCAGCTGGGCAGTCCAGCCAGCTAGCCGACCTTGAGGCATTGCAAAAGAGGTACAATGCCCGCGCAGACGCACTTGAATTGTACACTGACGCCTACCGCCGCTATTGTTGGGATGTGGGGTGTCTGGACGACTACAGGATTGCTGCCTTTCATATCCTTGCTTCGGAAGGCAAGGCGTGGCATGGTGAAAACCACATGTGGCATATGGAAAACATCGCCAAATACATGATTGGAACCGACCCTGTCTTTATGGCGACGAACCACATGCTTGTTGATTTGTTTGATGAAAACAGCGTGGCTTCCGGCGTGAAGTGGTGGGAGGAGCTTACGGAATCCGGCGGCGAGGGCATGGTGGTCAAACCATATGACTTTATCGCCTTAAAGGGCACCGAGCTGCTGCAGCCAGCCGTCAAGTGCAGGGGGCGTGAGTATCTTCGCATTATCTACGGCCCTGAATACATGATTGAGGACAATTTGACGCGGCTCAAAAAGCGCTCTTTGTCAAAGAAACGCAACCTTGCGCTAAACGAGTTTGCCCTTGGCATGGAGTCGCTTGAACGCTTCGTGAGAAACGAGCCCCTTTACCGTGTGCATGAGTGCGTGTTTGGCGTACTCGCTATGGAAAGCGAGCCGGTTGACCCAAGGCTTTAGTCACTTCATTCTACGTTGTCATAGGCAGCGTCAGGCATATGCGCTCAATCTGATCCAAACGCTCCTCAATCCGGGGGCGTTTGAAATTTTGCTTTTCCCAAACGCGGTAGATGTTGGGTATGCCGCTCCCAGCGCGTTCCCCGATGTCAAGAAGGTTGAACATTTTCATTAGAA
>WRJV01000174.1 GCA_009778415.1 Clostridiales bacterium
GCAGCTGCGACTGCTGCGACTGCTGCGATTGTTCGTGATTTGCGAGGCGTAGCATGTTCGGATACGTACGGGCATTCAAGAAATTCATGCCACGCCAGCAAAAGCAGGCGTACAGAAACTATTATTGCGGCACTTGCTTTGCGCTTCAGAAAAACTACGGTCAGATGTTCCGATTTTTGTTGAGTTACGACATGGTTCTGATCGGGATACTGACAAAATCCCACGAGGATCCTTTGTGCGGCCGCATGCCTTGCTTTGGGCAAAGGAACCAGAAGGAACAGTTTGCAAGCGCAAAATGGGAAAGGGTTGCCGCATTGAGCTTGCTGCTGACTGCAGAAAAACTGCGGGACGACATTGAAGACGAGGATTCGCTAAAAGCGAAAATAGCTACGCACACACTCAGCAGGGGCATTAAACGGGCAAAGCTGGAGCATCCTGACATGGCTTATGTAATAGCTGCTGGCTATCAGGAAATTCTTGCCGCTGAAAAGGCAAAGAAGAGCACAATCAAAATTGCCGAATGTTTTTCCGAGATGATGGGAAATGCCTTTAGGCTGGTTGTGGCAGACGATGATGCCTGCTCTGAAAAAATGGCATATGTCAAAGCTGTCTCCGAATGGGTATACTTTATCGACGCGCTTGACGACTATGAGAAAGATGCCCAGAAGGGCTGTTTCAACCCGCTGGCAAAGAGCAGTGCCACACAATCTGATTATATCAACAAAAACATCCTAGAGGTACTTGGCTTGATCCGGCATTTTTACGAAGGTCTGGATAGAGCGTCAGGTGCTATTATCCCAACCTGCGTAGAGGACGAGCTGCTAAAAAACATAGCAACCAACTCTATCCCATCGATGACAGCGACAATACTAAATGGAAACAAGCCGCCGAAAATGAGGCATTTCCATGGCAAAAGCGAACGGGGCATTTTATGCGCAAACAGGTAACCATATATGCGCCAGCAGGCGAAACCAATGCCAAGGCAACAAACCAAAAGCTGAACGCCTTGCTTGAATTGTGCAGGAATGCCTCAGTCGAGGCCAAGGTTATTTTCGGATATTCAAGTGAAATAACGATTACACGCGAGTTGTTTGACAGCTGGCTGATTAGCGGAGACCCGGCAGAGACGAATTGCTGCGCGGATTTGCTTAAGCTCGTGATTCTAAAGGAGCGCAGCGGCTGCGAGCACAATTCGTGTTTGGGAAGGGTGCTCTCGATCGACAGCGCAGGCATGGTTTACTGGTGCAAACACAACAAGCCCAAAACAGCTCTCGGCAGCATTGGCGAAATCAAAACATTCTCTGATTGTTTTAAAAATGAGGTGTTTGAAAGGCATCTTGACGCGCATTACAAAAAACGCGAAACCTGCAAATCCACATGCAGGCATTTTGAACTCTGTTTGGGCGGCTGCCCTTTGCGTTGCGAGTTGGGCTCGCCGCAGAACGGGCAATGTACTGAGCAGGAGTTCATCGAGGTCGCGGAGCATGTCTTGTCTGAAACAAAGCGCATTATTAAGCTGGGGGACCTGTCGCCTTTGAACAAACAGGCAAGAGCAATTGTCCTTGATGCTGTTGCACATGCGCCCTTTTCGGAATTGTTTTCTGGGATTTATGGGATTGAATAAAATTGATCTAGAACCGCTTGACGTTATATCACCGCAGTGATATAATATTTTTGTACAAGGGGGGATAGCTGATGCCGGAAATCATTACGCTATATCATGGATCAACCAGAAGAATAGAAAAGCCGGAATTCGGAAAAGGAAACCCATCCAACGACTACGGCATCGGGTTTTACTGCACAGAAAACCTAGAGCTGGCGAAGGAATGGGCTTGCAACAGCCAAAAAGGCGGCTTCGCCAATGCTTATTCACTGGACACCTCAGATATTGCCGTTTTGGAACTGGCCGGTTCGAAATACGGGATACTTGACTGGCTGGCGGTGCTCATTAACAACCGAGTATTTGACACGACAAGCCAGATGGCGGCAGAAGCAAAAGAGTATTTGTCTGAGCATTTTCTACCAGATGTCAGGGCGTTCGATATTGTAAGAGGCTACCGCGCAGATGATTCGTATTTTACTTTTGCGATGGATTTCCTTAGCAGTACAATTTCTCTGCGTCAACTTAGTCATGCGATGTCGTTGGGTTCTCTTGGCGAGCAGCTCGTGCTCAAGAGCAGCAAAGCTTTCAAAAAACTTAGTTTTGTTGGAAGTGAAACGGCAGACGGCGCAATATATTTTGCTAAAAGGCAAAACCGCGACAAAGAAGCGCGAGAACAATACTTGAAGCGCGGGCGCAAAACGGCTCGTAGAAGCGACGACATATTCATGATTGACATTCTGAGGGAGGAGATGACGCGGAGTGACGCACGCCTACAACAAGACATATCTTTTTCATGCAGCAAATAAATTCGGCAATATGATGGACTACGCCGTAAACGACTGCAATCTGGACGGTGACCAATATCTGCACATGTTTACCGTGTCTGGCATGGCAGAGCAATTTGAGCACGGCAACCCCAGAGTGGTGGCAGGCATGAGCGGCATTGAGATCGCGATGGAGACGATCCGGACGGTCTGCGGAAAACCGCCGGCGGTCGCGTCGGCTGAGATCGACTACCGCACGGCAGAGTATTGGGGTGGATGGGCGCTTGCGCATTACCAGTGGCAGACTGCCCTAAGCTTTTCGGCGATTTTGCGTTTTTTGCCTTTCGCAGACATTTTAATCATGTACCCCACTTTGCATGAAGCAGACATAACGAAATTTTACGAGACAGCGAACGGGATATACGCACACCGATGCCCAAAGACGAACCTCAAGCGCATCAGGGAGGCCGCCGGGCTTTCCCAAGCTAAACTTGCTGCAGAAGCGGAAGTGTCGCTGCGCTGCGTCCAGATGTACGAACAGCGCAACAAGGACATCAACAAGGCGCAGGCGATCACCTTGGTAAAGATCGCAAAAGTTTTGGGGTGCAGCGTGGAAGCATTGGTCGAACTGGTATAAAACACAAAGGCTGCGCCAATTGCTTTGGCGCAGCCCCGGTAACACTGCAATAAGCTTATTCCACTTTTTCCCTTACCTTGGCATTTCTTCGTAGCCATGCACTGCCAGCCTGACATACTTGGTAGCCCAGTGGCTAGGCAGAACGTCGGAAAACGAAACGCTGATGTTCTGCCACATAGCGTCAACCGGCTCTCCCCCAAGCAGATAGCGGATCAGTGCAGCCACTGCCTCGTTTCGGGTAGTGTTTCCATCAGGCTTGAAAGTCCCGTCAGTGTAGCCGGTGAAGATTCCGGCTTTTGCCGCTTTTAGTATGGCATCGGCATGCAAATGGCCGTCAATGTCGCTGAAAGCGTTGATTGCAGCTTCCGACAGTTTCTCAGCCTTAACGAACATGTCAGCCATCTCGGCCCTAGTGAGCGGATCCGCAGGCCTGAAACTGCCGTTCTGATCAGCCTCAATGATGCCTGCTTCTTTTGCCCATTCGATAGCGTCAAAGGACCACCTGGACGGTGCCACGTCGTTGAAAGTTGGAGCACTGCTGTCTGCTGCAAGCGTTGCCTCGCTGTTGTTGATCCTGAAAAGAATGGCAACGAACTGCTCACGGGTGATGAGGCTGTCGCCTCGGAAAGTGTTGTCTTCAAAGCCCTGAATGAAAGCCGGGAACGACAACAGGTCAGCAAGCGGCACTTCCTGCTTAACAATGGCAACCTCGCTGCCACCGCTGCCACCGCCGACGCCAATGCCGCCACCACCTTCTACAGGTGCTGTGCTGCCTGCAATCGTGACGCTTGCCAATGCACTGGCAAACGCGCTCGGCGTGGCTCTGAAACGTACGCTGTAGGTGCCTGCAGGCAGCCCGGTTAGTTCTTTGCCAGCTATCGCAGTCCATGTGCTTGCGCCGCCCGCTTTATACTCCATTGTTTCGTCAACGCCTGTGATTTTTCCATTGCTGCTGCCACCCGTGGTGTCAACCTTGCCCAAAGCAGGCGCAGCAGGGCGGGCCGGCAACGCCAAAGTTTGTGGATCGCTGTCAGAAGTGTTATCTGACGCAACACCGATTTTGACAATGTTGATCGCCGTGCCAAGCCATGTTGCCTCTATGGCTATGTTGCCGTTTAAATCTGCCGTTTTTGCTGCTCCGTTCACGGAATAAGCAGCATTGCTTGCTAGTCCTGTGAGGCATTCGCTGGTAAAATCGACGCTTGCACTGGGTGTGCTTTCATGCAAAACGTCTGGCACTGCATCGCGCGTGTACGCGAACATGGCGATGTCGCTGTATGCGTCGTCAATACAGGCGACTGCTTTCAGCATGGTAGTGTCAGAAAGAGTTATCGCTTCGTTATACAATAGGCCAGTAATGTCTGCCGGATCACTGCCGTCCACGGTGTAGTAGATCGATGCGCCGTCGGTTGCGCAGTACAGGCTGATAGTCAATTCACCGGTAAAGCTCGTGCCAGAATCCGGGCTGGCAGTTGGCACAAGTATTTCCGGAGCTTTCGCCTGCTCGGTAGCAGCAAAATCGACTCTAAAAATGAACATGTTGCCCGGAGCGTCGCCGCCGATGACAGTTCCTTGCTGTGAGGGTGTTCCCGCGTTCACTGAAGTTTCCACTCCCTCAACGAATTTGTAATTGCTGTCTGCGGCAAGCGTTATGGTCGCGCTGTATGCGACTCCAAAGTCGAAAGACGAAGCAACGCTGGGATTCCAATCAACCGATTCGACGGCATACCCGTTGTCTGGCGTGTACAGATCGCTGGCGCCGAAAGGCCAGCCTCCGGCCACTGGGTCGGCCAGGCCAGTTATGGTAATGGTTGAGATGCTTTCTATAACACTCGGGTCTTTGGGAGTGTAAGGCAGTATGCTGCCTTCTGGCATCAGTTTTCGAGGTATGGTTTCGTCGTATCCCAGCACTCCGTGATGGTTCCCGCCCCAGCTCCATAAGCTGCCGTCTGTTTTGATCACAAAAGTGTTGTGGTACGCAGTTGCAACAGAGGCTACGTCATCCATGATTCTAATAAAGGACGATCGTATGGCGCCATTTTCTTTGCCGTCGCCAACCGGGCCAGCGCCACATACCCACAGGCTGTCGTCATTTTTTAGAACCAGTGTGCGAAGCCCGCCGGATGTCACGTAAGCCACGCCGCCATCCATAACCTTGACTGGCGAAAGGCGCCCCCTCGTCGTGCCGTCGCCCACTTGGCCGTAGCCGTTGTCTCCCCAGACCCAAAGGCTCCCGTCAGTCATCAGAGCTTGAGTGCGGTTGGCGCTTGCTGCTATGCTGGCGACGCCGCTTTCGATAATTTTCAATGGGGCCTCCCGATGTACGGTTGTGCCGTCGCCCAGCTGCCCTGAGTAGTTGTACCCCCATGTCCACAGGCTCCCGTCGGTTTTTATCACTACCGTGTGGAGGTACCCGGCAGCTACATCAGCCACGTCATCCATGATTTTTATCGGAATCCTTCTATTGGTTTTAGTGCCGTCGCCCAGCTGCCCTTGAATGTTGTCCCCCCATGCCCAGAGGCTGTTGTCGGATTTGATGGCTAGCGAATGGTAGCTTCCGCAAGCCAACTTTTTCACATCGTCCAAGACCCTCACAGGTGTCACGCAGTTAATGGTAGAGTTGTTGCCAACCTGCCCATACGTGTTGTAACCCCAAGCCCAGAGGCTGCCGTCTGCCTGCACAGCCAGCGTGTGGCTGGACCCTCCATCCATGTCCACCACGTTGTCCAAGACTTTTTGCGGTTTTGAGCGGTCTTTACTAGTGCCGTCGCCCAGCTGCCCTTGGGTGTTGTTCCCCCAAATCCAGAGGCTGCCGTCTTCTTTCAGCGCCATTGCGTGGCCGTCTCCCGCAGCCATCCTTTTCACTCCGTCAATATCCACAAGCGAC
>WRJV01000175.1 GCA_009778415.1 Clostridiales bacterium
CGTTCTGCTTTTCTTTTTCTTCGGTGACAAACTCTTTGTCTACCCCGGCCTGCTCGCCCTGCTGATAAACACCGCAGTGTTCGTCACCCTGAGCCTCCTGCTGCCCAACCAAACTGCCAACTAACCACCCCCAACTACTAGCTCCAAGCCCAATCCAACTATCCTCCCACTACTGACTATTTTAAAGAGGAGTAACGCTCATACAAAACATCAAAGATAAAATCCTGCGGCTTGGTAAAAATGATATAGCCAACGACAACAAGCATCAAGCGCGGTACGGACGCACGATATAGACCAATAGCGCAAAAACAGCGCGGCGGGATTTTTTGCTCCCACCGCGCTTGCCTGTGCGTTAATTTGAGTTTACAGTTCTTCTACTTCTGCGCGAGTTAGCCCGGTTGCGTCTGCAATATCTTCAACAGACATATGCTTTTTAATTAGGTTGCGGGCAATTTTTAATGCTTTTGTTGTTTCAGCATTTAGCAACGCCGATGCTTCATTGCTACGGGCTTCAAAACGCAGACGTTCCAATTCACGAAACTCCGGGGAAACCATTACCTCTCGGTATGCACCGATTGCCTGTGTCACGACAGCCACCTCCAAATCCTCAAGCTGTTTCAAGTCTTCTTCCGTCTTTGCTCGGAATAGCGACAGCATAAGTTCCAATTCGTTCTCTTTGTCAATCTCGTTCGGGAGTTTCCTTAAGAGTATAGCAGAAATAACTAGGATTTACAATGAATATTTTACAAAATAGCAAACACCGACAAATTGAACAAAACAGAATTGCCGACAGGATTAAGCCCACTGTCTGTTTCTTTGTGTATTTGAGGACTTACGTAGATGCAAGATCAAAAATATCCATTCACAGTCTTGACAACACCGCACGAACTCTCCACTACCCCCCAATCCAACTATCCCCCAACTACCAACTACCAACTACCCTCTACCAACTCCACTACCATCTACCCCCCAATCCAACTATCCCCCAATTATGCATTCTTAACTTAATCTTTAGGTAAATTTAAGCTGCCTTTTGGCGGTTGTTTATTTTCGTGTGATAACATGTTTTCACGGATTTGAATTCGGAGAAAGGAGGTCGAGAATGGCAAATTTACACCCTGCAGTTTTACTGACCCAAAAACTCGTCCAGATCGACTCGCAAAACCCCGTATCCACTGAAAAGGCAATCATATCGTATATCGGCGAATGGCTTTCGGCGGGCGGCGTCAGCTATGAACTGCAGGAAGTACAGAAAGACCGCAGCAATTTGATCGCGAAGGTCAAGGGCAGGGGGGAAAGGCCGCCGATCGTTCTTATCGCCCACACCGACACCGTCCCTGCCGGGGACGGCTGGATCGAAAACCCATTTGGCGGCGAAATCAGAGACGGGAAGGTGTACGGCCGAGGCGCAGCCGACATGAAGTCGGGGCTGGCTGCTTCCCTCTATGCTGTTCGTAAAGCCCGCGAAAAGGGCGAACTGCCCGGTGACTTCGTAGTGGTGGCTTCAGTCGACGAGGAAGGACCGGGGATGGCCGGCATCAAGGCGCTTCTTACCGCCGGCATAGTTGGCAAAGACAGCTTGGTAATTGCGCCGGAGCCTACCAGCCTTGAAATTGTGCGGGCGCACCGGGGCGTCATGTGGTACGAAATACTTGCGAAAGGCGTTTCAGCGCACGGCGGGCATGCAGACTTGGGCGTGGACGCAAACCACGCCTTGGTCGAGATCCTGTCCGAGATTAAAACAGCCGTGGCTGCCCTGCCCTTCTGCGACCCCCTGCTCAAGCAGCCCTTGGTTTCCATCGGCCAAATGAGCGGTGGAGAAAAGACCAACGTTGTGCCGAGCAGCGCAAGGGCTGAGATTGATTTTCGGATCGTTCCACCGCTCACAGCGGCAACTGCAAACAAAATGATCGAAACTTGCACGGAACGTGCGGTTAGGCGTGTGCCCGGAGCATCTGCATCGGTAGATAATTTAGGGCTACAACGAGAGCCCGTCATCGTAAAGGAGGACGCCCTTATTATCCAGTACCTGACTGAAAGCTACCGAAAGGTTATGGGAAAAGAGCCGATCCATGCAGGTTATGTTGCCTATACGGATGCAGCAGTGGTTTCGCTGCTCACCGGGAATGGGACGTCGGTCTGTTTTGGGCCCGGAGATTTAAGGCAAGGGCATGCCGTCGACGAGTGGGTGTACGCAGAAGAAATCGAAAAATGCGCCGACATCTTTTATACGCTCGCAACGTGCGAGTAACCTAAGTTGCGGGCACCGCCCCATTTGGATTGTGGGCGCCGTCCGCGTAAGAAAGGAGGAAAAATAATTGTACAGGCCAAAAATGACGTCAAAGACTAAAATTATCTGGACGTTGCTGATCATTGGATTTTGCGCCATGGAATTCCCCGGCGTGTTCTTTTTCAAGGACAAAGCAGACCCGTTTATATTTGGGTTCCCATTTATTTACGGTTACATAATCTGCTGGTGGGTGTTTATGTGCGCCGTTTTGTTTATTGCATACAGGACCGACTGGGGCTGGAAAAGGGAAAGGGGTGAGAAGCAATGACCGGGCAAAACACGGGTGCGCTGGTCATAATAGCGCTGTTCATGCTGATTCCATTAGCTATGGGGTTTCTAGCAAACAAAAAATCCATCCCGACAACGGAGGACTACTTCGTCCAAGGGAGGAGCATGGGCTCCATAGCTGTATTCTTCACTGTCGCAGCCACTTGGTGGAGCGCGTTCGCTTTCATGGGCTCAAACGCTTACTTCCTGACAAGGGGTCCTCTTTACTGGACGGCCATTGCTTGGAACATCCTGTTTGGAGTCCTCTACTTCGTAGTTGGTAAGAGGGTTTGGCATTTCGGTAAGCTCAATAAGTACATAACGCCGAAAGACTTTTTCAAGCACCATTACGGCTCAGAAGCTTTGGGCAACGTTGTGGCGGTCATCATGCTCGTTTTCACTCTGCCGTACCTGCAGATACAGCTTTCCGGCGGGGCGTACCTGATCGAGGTGGCGTCTGGCGGGGTTATTTCGTTCCCTGTTGCTGCGCTGCTGTTTTATCTGGTAATCATTATTTACGTCTGGTCCGGAGGCCTCAGAGCCGTCGCGTGGACAGACATTTTTTACGGCATACTGCTGTTCTTCGGGATGATCTACGGCGGCATTTACATAGCTAACCTACTGGGCGGCCCCTCTGAGATGTTTGAGCAGATACGCACTGTCAAGCCGGAACACTTAACGCTTCAGTCGGGTGCGTGGATGGGCTGGCTCGCCATGTTCATCATAACGCCGGTCGGTTCGTTTATGGGCCCGCAGCTATGGACCCGCATGTACGCAGTAAAGTCCGGCAAGCTGTTCAACCTGATGCCGTTCCTTCTGGGGTTCGCAGCGATCGCTTACGTCGGCTCGATGCTTGTTGGCAACTCGGGCGTGATTTTAAAACCTGACATCGCGATTGCTGACAGGGTTCTGCCTGAGATTCTTTACGAGTACGCTCCGTTCGTGTTTGCTTCGTTCATAATAGCCTGCGGCGCAGCGGCAGCCATGTCTACAGCCAATTCGCAGATACACGCGATGTCCGCAGTCTATACCGTTGACATCCACAAGACTTACATCAACAAGAACATGAACGAAAAGAGCCTGGTCTGGGTCGGCAGGTGGTGCATCCTGATACTGTCTGCCATAGCTTACGTGATGTGCTTGTACGCCACGGACCTTCTGGTTACAATCGGGCTGGTCGCGCTGGCTGGCACTGCGCAGGTCATGGTGCCAACGTGCGGCGCACTGTTCTGGAAGCGCTCAACCACGGCAGGCGCCATATCAGGCCTATTGGTCGGCGTTGGGCTGCTCTGCACGTTCCAGTTCGTGCCGGGGATAAACCCGCCTGGGCCGTTCGCCGCAGGCGGCGGAGGGTTGCTTTCCTTCATGTGCAACATAGTCGTTTTCATAGTCGTTAGCATGATGACAAAACAGCGCCCGAAATCGATAACCGACGAAATAGACAAGCAGTACGAAGAGTTTTACCACGGAGAAGAATAAGGCAGTGGAAATATAGCATAGGCATGACAAAGGGACGATTCCTGTGTCATGCCTATATCTTGTACGGTATGCGCCGATTGCCTGAGCCACGACAGCCACCTCCAATGCTTCAAGCTGTTTCAATTCTTCTTCCGTTTTCGCTTTGAACAACGTATCGAAGCATTGTCGCAGATTTTTGCTTATTATCGCAATTATTGTTCTAAAAAATGGGAACTGTCTAAATTCTTGATATATCACCACAATGTATCCAATGTGTGATATAGTAGTACATTAAGGAATTCGTTTCCGAGTTCCGCAGGGGTATGTGGCGAAGCCCCCTTTGGGTTGCGGGCGACAGCCTGCGTAAGAGAAGGAGATGAAATAAATGAAAAATAACGCTTATTTGCGTAGGCTGCTTTCCATTGCCGTGATTTGCTCACTTTGCTTGTTCTTGTTCCCCGTCTCGATGGCTAGCACGGCTGAACCACCTGCTAGTGGAAGTGGCATCGAGATCGAGAGCGAGGGCGGGGGCAGAATAGTAGCGCCGACAGACTGTGTTGTTGTGGGAATCCATGCCACATATATAAGTTTTATCAACTGGAATGTGGCATACAACATTTCGCTTGAAAATGCTGCCGACGTGCTGGGTGTTGAGCTGACGTTTGAATTTGACGGCGGCATGCTGTCTGCCGAGGGCATCACCGGCCGCAACGGCTTTGAAGTCATGGACGGCATACATTGGACCTATTTGGGCAACAGCATCTGGCAGGGCAACCTTACACTAAGCTTTCTGCCCGGCAGTGACCTGGCAGGCTTTACATCCACATACCCGATTAACATCGCAAGTATTGTGTTCACACCCAGGATAGAATGCGACGCCGCTGTCACGCTCACAAGTGTCAAGGTCACCGGGAAGGAAGGGGACAGCACAGTGAATCTTGACGCAATAATCAAGCCAAACGTAGCCACGGTTGAGATTGAGCGAATTTATTCGAAATACGACTTGAACAAGGACGGCAAGGTTGATTCTCTTGATTTAGGCATCATGCTGCTCTACTGCGGTTTCACCGATGGCACGCAAGGTTGGGGCACATATGTCGTGGTCAGCGATATCAGGGGCAAACCTGTAACCGCAAACATGTGCGACGTCAACAATGACGGGCGCATAGACATGCTGGACCTGCTAGACCTGTTCATACACTACGGTGTGCCCGGCGACTTAGGAATGGTTCCGCCGGATACGGAAATTTCATATGGAGTAGTCAATGCTTGGGTGCCGGGGTCGGAATTGCACAACCCTGAATTCAGTATTGTCAACGGGAATGAAAGCACTTGCACATACCCTATTGTTGGCAGAACGATAAAGTGGTACGAAACGACGTACGGTGCATGGTCAGGGACAAAATATCCGTTCATGGGAGATTTCGCCAGCGTCAGCGCATTCGCTGATTATGTTTCTGGCAAGGATACAGTTGGTGCGCTGGTAGAGTACAAGCTAGACAGCGACAGCCAGATTTTTGAAATGAAAACCGGCCTAGCCATGACCGATGGCTACTCTTTGACGATGAGGAGCAGGACGGTAGCCAATGTTTACGACCGCGACAACCTAAGAGCGTGGGACTTCTTGATCGACAAGGGCGCAGCAGTATTTTACTGCGACAGCAACGGCGTCTACAGGACTTCGACGATAGCGAACATCAATCTGGCCGACGCAGTGAATTTATCGGGTCCGGACGTTTCGCTGCTGTTCAGCGAGGACGGCAGAACTATTGTTGCAATGCTTCTTCATGAGGACGTCGTAACTGTTGAACCTGACAAGATATACGGCGTTGTCAACAAAGTCTCTTCCGCAAGCAGCGGCGGTAGCAACTATTCGACTAT
>WRJV01000176.1 GCA_009778415.1 Clostridiales bacterium
ATGGCATAGATGGTCAAGCCCGCCAGCTCCGCCCTCAGCGAAGCCGACCCTATGTATTCCCATATGAAGTCCATCAGGCCGATAGTGGTGATTTTCTCGTCGCCGTGTATCCTGGCTTGGATCCACAGGACTGTGTCGCCGTCGCCCATCTTGAGCACGTAGAGCGGCAGGCCGGATTCGGCTACCGCTTCGGGCCCGTACTTTTGGTCTAGCGTGAACAGCTCGACGTCGCTGCTTTGCGCGTCGATCTCATGCAGCTGCGCTGCCATCAGGTCGTACGTCATTATCGTTGCGCCTATACCTTGGTCAGGTGCCGCGAATGCAGTGCATGGCGCGATGCTGAGCGCAAGGACAATAATCATGCAAACTAATTTCCTTTTCATTTTTTTCCCCTCCTTGATTTTAAAAAAAAATTTACTTTAGCCAATTGAAAATAGCTGTAACTATTTCATTGACGTATGAGTACGATTGAAATATTATAAAGAACCGGCGAATTTTTCAACTCGCCGGTTCTTAAGTAAACCGTTAAGTCAAATCCGCTTTGCCGCTATTTCGTATAGTGTATGAACAGGTCGAGCAGGTCGAGCATATCGATCTTGCCGTCGCCGTTCACGTCGCACATGCTTGCTGTGACAATCCTGCCCCTGGAATCGTTGACCTTCACTTGGTCGTCCCAACCCGCTGCATCTGCGCTAAACCCTACGTACAGGAGCATGATGCCAAGGTCTAATGCGTCAACTTTGTTGTCTTTGTTAAGGTCGTATTTTGACCATACGAGCTGTTCGATGGTAGTCGTTGCCGTCGGTATGGTGATTTCAGAGTCGAGGTACCTTGTCGTGTCGCCGTCAAGGCCTACAAGCCTGCATCCGGTCAGTGTCATGGACGCTTCACCCTCTTCTTTTGGCGCGAACACGAACTTGGCAAAATCGGAGATTTTCTTGTGAGTGTACCCCGTCGAGTCGCCGCCCGCATCGTACTTCATGGTGACGGAACCGTTCCAGCTGTCATTCCCACCGTAGGTCCAGAAGATGTCAGTCATGGGTGCGAAGCCGTTGACCCCTTCTACGCCTAAGCCAGCTATCGGGCCGTTGACAGTGAATTCAAGCTCTACCGCCAGCAGGTCTTTTGGCTTGAAGACTTCGACGTTGAATGCCACGTTTTCTTCGATGCCGGAAACTGCGGCAGCTTTAATGCCGACTTTCGCTAGGTCTAGGAAGGACCAGTCTACCGGCGGGAGCCTGTGGTTCCTGTCAGTGCCGTAGACTGTGGATATAGCACTGTAGGTACCGGAAGTAGCATAGTCGATGTCCCAATAGGTGTCAGGGTCGACATTTTTGAACTCGTCGTTTGTCATCATGTAGCATGCGGCTTTCGCGCCGTAGTAGCTCTGCCAAGCGATGGCGATGTACCTAGCTGTGAGGTTTGTGGTGTTGTTGTTCGTCTGTTGCTCAATTTCCCAGAACCATGCCGGGTTGCTGTACCTGTACGGGTTCCAATTGTTGTAGTTGACGCCCAGCATCATGCCTGAAACCACGCCGCCGTAGACGTCAACGCCCGGGTAGATGTTGATTGGAACATAGGAATACGTGAATAGATCCTTAATGTCACCGCTTATCTTGTCGTAGACGTATTTCGTCATCTGCTTCAGCTGCTTTTCATAGTCGCTGACAAAAGGCAGCGTGATGGCAAAGTATATGTTGTTTGAGGTGGCGGTGCCGCTAAGTAGGCCATCACCGACCGGGTCTGCCACTGCCGGAGTCCTGGGCCCGCTGGCGTTAAGAGCAGTGCCAAGCGACATGGTGTAGGATCGAGTAGGGCTGCCGAAGCTGACGGTGCCTTGGTGGTGCATGTCGATAGCCAGGTCAGGCAGGATGTCGCAGTAAAGCCTGAAGTAAGCCCTCGATTCCCTTGCAACAAATGCAGTCGGGTTGCCTCTGTAACCGAAGTTCCAGTCACGGTTGAGGTCTAGGTTGTTGTTGCCGGAGCCGGTTTTGTATGTGCCGTTTTCATTGAAAAGGCAGGTGCCCCTCTGTGCATTGTTGTAGGTGGGTACGCCTGATGTGGAGTAGGATGCCCTCGACCCGTCCACGTTGTAAATGGGGATGGCGTAGATGGTCAAAGACTCAAGGTCGGCCCTAAGATTCGCGTCCTTGGCGTATTCCCACATGAACTCCATCAGGCCGATGGTAGTCATCTTCTCGTTGCCGTGAATCTGGGCTTCCAGCCATATGACCGTGTCGCCGTGGCCAGCCTTTAAGAAATAAAGGGGCATTCTGGATTCGCTGGTAAACTCGGGGCCGTACAGTTCAGAGATGGAGTGCATTTCCACATCATCGCAGAGAGCAGCGATTTGCTGCATCTGGGTAACCATGGTGTCCCATGTCATTATTCTTTGCCCAACTGCCATGCCGGTGCTGGACGGCTTGTTTAGTGCAATCGACGATGCGAAAGCCGTGCTTGGAATCAGCACCAAGGCGATAACAAGCAGCATACACAAGAAATTCCTTGATAACTTGTTGGTTTTCATTTTCTTCACTCCTTTCAATTATTTTTGCCGGGCTCACTGGACGAGGAGCCCGGCGTATTGTATTTCAAAGACTACTTCGTGTAGTGGATGAACAGGTCGAGCAGGTCAAGCATGTCTATCAAGCCGTCTCCATTGACGTCGCACATGCTTGCCGTAACGCCGTTGCCCCAGGCGTCATTGACCTTAACTAAAGTGCCCCAGTCGGTTGCACCTTCGTTGAAGCCGCAGTACAACAGCATGATGCCGAGGTCAAGGGCGTCAACTGTGCCGTCCCTGTTCAGGTCGTACTTCGATTTGGCTATTATAGTAGTGGCAGCGCCGTCGCCTATGGCAGTGGTGAGGTACATGGTCGTGTCGCCAAACAGGCCTTCAGCCCTTGCTCCTGTCAACGTCATGGCTGCGTTGCCAAACCCCTTCGGGGTATAGGTGAACGTTGCTATGTCCACAGGGCCGGCCGCCGTAAGGCCGGTGGTGGTTCCCGACGGGAGAGCCAATGTCACGGTGCCTTTCCAGAGGTTGTCTCCTGCGTATATCCAAAGGACACCGTTCATGGGCGCAAAGCCGTTTAGCCCTTCAAGGCCTTTGCCGGACAGCATGTTGCCGTCTATCACAAATTCCAGCTCAAGCGAAAGCAGGTCTGCCGCATCACGGACCGAAACCGTGAAAGGTGTTTCGCCGCTGATGTAGTTCACGTTGCTGGCACCAAGGTCCACATAGACACAAGCAAGCTCGATGTCTTTGGTGAATGCTGAATGGGCTGTGCCTCCGCTGAAGTCGATGACCAGCTCAGCGCTGTCGGCGCACAGGTCAAGGTCTGCCGGATCGAACGTCGCCGTGTAGTTGCCGCCGCCAAGCGAGTTTACATCGACTGGCAAGCCGCCCACTGTCGCAGACACGGCTGCGCCGTCGATGATGCCCACAGTGCCGTCCGTATTGTGCGTGGAGAACGGAACCGTGACGGTGCCAACAGGCCCCCAAGCCTTGTCAAAGTCAAAGGTGCTTGAAATGGCTGACGTCATCACATAGTCAAAGTCAGAGTAAGTGAGTTTGCGGTCCATGACTTTGATGTTTTTGGTCAAGTCGTATTTGCCGGACGAACTGGCGACGATCTTGTAGCCGCCGTTATCTCCATAAGAGCTCTGGTGCGGCTGTTCTGACGGGTTTACTGACCAGTCAAAATTGCCGCCTGATATGTCGAGGACAGCCTTCCTGGTCCTGTCGTAGGTTGTCGCCAGGATCGTGCCGCTGGAGTTCCTCTGCCTGGCTTTCACAAGGAGAGAAAGGTTTAGCTGTGCATCGAGGAGGTTGCCGCTGGTGTCAACGACTTTGCCTGTGATGTGCGACGCGTATTCCCTGGCAGCGTCCATGTTGAGCATGAATGCGCCGATGTTCCTTCTGAAGTACCAAGCTACGCCGCCGGCGCCTTCATTGACCGGCTCGTTGCGCCCGATGATGGACACTTTGCACGAACCGTTCTTTTGTACGTATTCGTCGATTTCCCTGAGATACGAGTCAAGCGCTCCGCATACAGGGATGGTGACTGCCGTCGTGTTGCCCATGGCAGGCCTCCAAAGGCCAATTGTTCCGGCGTTGTTCTTGGAAAGGATGACTCCGACAGCGCCTGCTGCCTGAGCCGCCTGCACGGCTGCGAGAGTGTTCGCGTTGCTGCTGCCCGTGTGCATAAGCAGTATTTTGCCCGGCAATTGGGCAGCGACAGCCTGGACTTTTGCGGCTGTGCCGGCTTTGTTGGAGTCGGTGTAAGCGTCGTAGGGGCTTGTGATTACTACAACGTCAGCTGTGATTGTCTGCGCCGGCGCAGCTGCGTTTGGCGCACCAGTACCGGATTGGTACTGAACGGGGAACCATCTCTGGTTGCCGTAGAAATCGTTGAACTCAGTCGTTGCGCCGAACCTTCCGTAGCTGCCGTCCCCGTCAGTGTCACCATTGTACGGGCGGGCGAAGTTTACGTTGTTGTGCTCAAAGCAGTAGCTCAAGGAGCCCAGCGCACCGTACATGTAGTCGTCAAAGCCACCGTTTGTCGCATAAAGGGCTCTGCTCCTGTAGTCGTTGTACAGGTTGATGTCGGCCATCCTGCGGCCAAGGTCGATAGCGTCCTGGCAGGGCTCGTCCTGCGTTTGCCCCCACGGAGACAGCACCAGTTCGCTGTAGGTGTGGTGGGTGATGGACGTGATTATCATGTTGTTGAGGGCGATGGTCATCTTAGCTTCGTTTTCGGGTTCGCTAAGCGGCGCCGCGCCTCGGTATGTATCGCCTGAAAGGGTGCCGGTCGAACCGTCGTTACTGCCCCAATCGTAAGGGAAGTTCCTGTTGAGGTCCACGCCCCAGTTGCTGGCACTGGTCGAACCGTTGGTGTTCACGTTCTTGCGCCATGATCCGGGCTGGCCGCCGGTACGCGTCTGGTCATAGTGTGCGCCGTCGGGGTTTGACATCGGCACGAAGAATATTCTGGTGGTGTCCAAAAGGTCTGTTACCTGCGGGTCTACCTGGTACTTGGTGAGCAGGAACCATATCGTGTTCATGAGCATTTCAGACGCTGCCCATTCCCTGGCGTGGTCAGGGCTGACATGGAAAGAGCAGGGCTTGCCATCGTTGGCGCCCGGGGCGCTTGTCACTTCAAGCGCATAGATCGGGAAGCCTTGGAAAGACGCACCTATCACGTACTTTTTGCAGAGCTCTGGATAAGTCTGAGCTAGGTAATTCACTTCTGAGTAATATTCCGTGACGGTCCTGAAACCGCGGCGCTCCGGATATCCGTAAGCTTCGTTCATCAGGATGCCTGTCGGGTCAAAGACTTTGTCGTATTCCCGAGTCAAGTCGGTCCTTCTTGCAGGAGCACCGTTTGACTGCAGCGGCCATACATTCGGAATTGGTTGCTCGTCAGCGAGGGCGGAGGCGCCTGGTTCGTACTGGTACCCTCCAAAGTCGCCGGGAAGTACGCCAATTTCGTTGACTACGGTGTACTCGAGGTTGTTTTCAGCTATGTAATTCATCACATAGTCTGTAGCCACCATATGGAATGTGATGCCGATGTCGTCATCAACCTCGTGACCGAGGATGTCAAGGCCTGCGCCCCAGATAACATCTGCTTCTTCCCAAGTGGGCACTGTCACTGCCAAGATCGGGACACCATTAGTTTCATGAGAAGTGCTAATCGCCGCCGTAGCCGTAACGGCGCCCGTAAACGCGAGCGATAGGACTAGTAACAAAACCAATAACTTTTTCATGTTTCAATTTACCTCCTTGTTTTTTATTTATGACAACACGCAGGGGGCAACCCGCGAGATGGCCATCGTGTTAAAAAATGTACGGGGTTTTGCCGCAGAAATTTAAGTTGACTAATATTATATAATATAATTGTAAGAAAAGC
>WRJV01000177.1 GCA_009778415.1 Clostridiales bacterium
TTGAAAATAATTTGCGCCTCTTTTATTTTGTCGTTGGGGTTCGACATAGCCGCTGGCATCACCTTCTCTCATTTGCTTTGTCGATTCGTGAAGTTAATTGGCAAACTTGCTGTCTCTAGAATATCATTTCGCCTAAAAATGTCAAGTTGTAAAATTTGGATGGCTGGTATAATATATATGTTGGAACGATAGTTTCAAGATTTTGTAGCGGAGGTACGCCAATGGATTTGTTTAGAAACATCATCGCCAGAAAACCGTGCCCGTCTGTGACAGAGGGCATAACTACGGCGAACTTTGGAAAGCCTGATTATGCCCTCGCGCTCAAGCAGCACGAGGCTTACATATCGGCACTCGAAAAATGCGGCGTCGGGATTACGTTGCTTGATGCAAACGACGACTATCCCGATTCGTGTTTTGTGGAAGACGTGGCGCTTTGCACAAAAAAGTGCGCAATAATAACCCGCCCTGGCGCATTGAGCCGCCGTGGCGAAGCAGCTCTCCCCGACATTAAGGCCGCAGTTGAAAAGTTCTTTGCAAACATTGAATTTATAAAGGAGCCAGGAACGATCGAAGCAGGAGACATAATGATGGTGGGGGACCACTTCTACATCGGGCTTTCCAACCGCACAAACGAAGACGGTGCCCGCCAAATGATGCGCTGCCTTGAGAAATACGGGATGAGCGGTTCACTTGTGCCGCTAAACGAAGTGCTCCACTTAAAAACGGGCCTTTCGTATCTTGAAAACAACAACTTGCTCGTGTGCGGCGAATTCGTGACCAAGCCGGACTTCGCTGAATTCAACCGCATCGAAGTGCCCATCGAGGAAGCCTACGCTGCCAACTGCATATGGGTCAACGGCAACGTGCTCATGCCGGCTGGCTACCCGAAAACGCAAAAGGCAGTTGAACGCCTCGGGTATACAGTCATTCCCGTTGACACGTCAGAATACAAGAAAATTGACGGCGGCCTCAGCTGCCTGTCGCTGAGGTTCTAGCGCGGGCTGGCACCCACAACCACCATGGCGCCAGCAAGGACAAGAACCGCCGATTTTAACCTTATTTTCATTTTCAATTCTCCAATCGAAGGGTGCCGACTTGCGTACCAACTTGCGTACTGACTTGCGTACTGACTTGCGTACTGCTAGTACGCAAGTTCTCGATGGTGCCGTCTGAGCTTAGTCACTTTTCGTTGAGTCCACTGTTTCATGCTTTACCCCTTAACATACTTCTGGTTGTGGCTGTTAGGTTTGTCAGGTATAGTCATCTTAAGTCGTCCAGATTCCAACAATGGCTTCAATATTTTCTTGCGAAAGTATTCCCTCGTCGATATCCCGTAGTGCTGTTGTATTTCGTCTCGAGTTCTTGGCGTAGCGCAATATTCCAACAATAACGACACTCGTTCATCTTGCGCACTTACTTGCGTAGTGCCAGTACGCAAGTCAGTGCGTACACTTTTTTTGTTTTTTACATTGGCTTTTAGCGGAACGATAGTCTTAAAAACATCACCTTCGATGAGCTCCGGTTCGCTACCCGTATATATTTTCGAATATTTGTAGAGATTGCGAATGCCCGAACCCATCCAATCTGCACGGCCGATATTCACAAAAAACCATGCCAAGAGCGGGTTTTTTGCCTCCGGCGTGAAATTGTCGGGGTCAATGTGCCCGTGGCGATTTGAACGATTCCAGTTTTCTGTGTAGAGCTTGTCATATGCTTCGATCAGATTTGTTCCAACCAAAAGCCTATCATCATAGCGATCAATGTTCTCCTTTCGCAGTAAGGCATCCGTCATGTAGCCGGATGCACAGGAGCGAATCACGTCGTCGCGCCCGAACAGCAGGATAGCAGCAAGGTTGAAACCCTTTCCAGGGATGCTCGGCATTAAGACCGATTGCCATTTTTTTCGCTCTTTCAACAAGATCAAATCGAAGTTCATTTTCTGTGATATATGGAAATATCTCACGCTCAGTGTACGCCGAGGCCTTGCGTATAGCAAGTTGCGCCACAAGGTCAGCAGAGTTCGTTATGTCGAAATCACCGTCCACGTTTGATGGATTAATTATATATGATAGCGAGACTAAATGCAAGCCTTTTTTGAACATGTGTTCTTGCGCGGGTACAACATGTGCGAAATGTGAACAGCCAGTTGCGGCAGATAATGAAATGTGAGATAATTAGCTTAACAGTATTGGATGGAGGATATTCATGCAGGAGCGTCAGACGGTTGAGTGGAAGGAATCTTGGAAAAACAAATACTTGAAATGGATTTGCGGATATGCAAATGCATATGGAGGCACTCTTGTTATTGGCAAAAATGAAAACGGAATTGTAACAGGAATATCCAATCCCCGTAAATTGTTGAAACGCCTGTCGAAAAAAATAACGAAAACGACGGGAATTACTGCAAATATCAGCCTGCTCCGCACCGGCGATTTGGAGTATTTGGAGATTGCGGTTGAAAAGTATCCGGTATTGCTGAGCTATCGTGGCAAATACTATTATCGTTCAGACAGTATAATGCGGACGATTGACGGATGGGAATTGGAAAAGGCCCTATCCAGAAACCAATGCATGTATTGGGATGGAATCCCGACGGAAACGATATTGGACAGGGTCTTATTTTTGCAGATTCACTAACGCGGCATAGCCTTTTTCGGACGTAAAAATAACTATACCATGGAGGCGTAGATGAAAAGATATTTGGGGATTGAGCTTGGATCAACCCGCATCAAAGCGGTGCTGATTGACGAAAACTGCGCTGTGCTAGCATCCGGGGCGCACACCTGGGAAAACAAGCTGGAAGAAGGGCACTGGACTTACAGTATGGAAGACGTTCGGGCTGACATAAAAGACGCTTATGCAAAGCTTGCAAGCGAATACCAGAGCAAATTCGGCGAGCCGCTTGCTTCTATTGACGGCATGGGCGTTTCAGCGATGATGCACGGCTACCTAGCCTTTGACAAAGATGGCAAACAGCTCACAGCCTTCCGCACTTGGCGCAACACCACCACGGAGCAGGCGGCAACACAGCTAACGGAACTTTTTGGCTTCCACATCCCCCAGCGGTGGAGCGTTGCGCATCTTTACCAAGTGATCTTGAACAAAGAGCCGCATGTTGAAAAAATCGCATTTTTGACAACGCTGGCAGGGTACGTCCACCTGCTCTTAACAGGCGAAAGAGTTCTGGGTGTAGGGGACGCGTCAGGGATGTTCCCCATCGACAGCCTAGCTTGCAACTATGACGCAAACATGGCAAAGCACTTTGAAGAACTGACAGGTATTGATGTTATGGCAATTCTGCCCCGTGTCCTAATTGCAGGCGAAAAGGCCGGAATCCTGACGCCGGAAGGAGCAAGGCTGCTTGACCCCAGCGGGATCCTACAGCCCGGGGTGCCACTGTGCCCGCCCGAGGGCGACGCAGGGACAGGCATGGTGGCAACCAACAGCATCGCCGCAAGGACAGGCAACGTTTCTGCGGGCACATCAGCCTTTTCAATGGTCGTGCTGGAAAAACCGCTCTCTCGGCTGTATAAGGAAATCGACATGGTGACAACCCCTGCCGGGCTACCTGTTGCGATGGTACACAGCAACTCCTGCACTTCCGACCTTGACGCATGGGTAAACCTGCTTGGCGAGGCTGCGGCTCTGATGGGCGCAAAATTCTCAAAGCCTGAGCTGTACGACGCGCTTTACGCAAAGATGCTCGATGGCGAGCCGGATGTTTCCGGGCTGCTCAGCTACAACTACTACTCCGGCGAGCCGGTTGCCGGGCTTGCGGCCGGCCGGCCGCTTTTTGTGCGGCTTCCTGACAGCCGGATGAGCCTCGCCAATTTCATGCGCCTTCATCTATACTCGTCGATAGCTGCATTGAGCCTCGGCATGGATTTTTTGGTCAAGCAGGAAAACGTCAAGCTGGACGAGCTCTTAGGGCACGGCGGCTTCTTCAAAACTAAAGGCGTCGGGCAACAATTGATGGCCTCTGCACTGAACATCCCCGTTGTGGTGCGCGAGACGGCGGCAGAAGGCGGCGCATGGGGGATTGCCCTGCTCGCGTCTTACCTAGCAAAAGCAGGCAGTCAGACGCTGGAGCAATATTTGGATGGAATATTCGCAAACAGCGATCGCGTTCGGGCTGAGCCTGACGAAAAAGACACTGAAGGTTTCCGTAAGTTCATGCGGCGGTACATGGAAGGCCTAGAAATTGAGCGTGCCGCAGTGGAAAAATTTTAATGAAGGTGGTGGCATATGCTTGAAGAACTGAAAAAACAAGTGCTGGAAGCGAATTTACAGCTTCCAACGCAAAAACTCGCAGCGTTTACATGGGGCAACGCAAGCGGCATTGACAGAACCAAGGACCTTGTTGTCATCAAGCCCAGCGGACTAGCGTACAGCGAAATGGCTCTCGAAGACTTGGTGACTGTCGAGCTTTCAACCGGCAATGTAGTCGACGGCAGGCAAAAGCCCTCATCCGACACTCCCACCCACCTAGTGCTGTACCGAGCCTTCCCAAACATTGGCGGTATTGTACACACCCACAGTCGCTGGGCGACTGTTTTCGCCCAAGCGGGCATGGGCATACCTCCGCTTGGCACCACACACGCTGACTGCTTCTACGGCGAGATCCCCTGTACACGGCAAATGACTGCTGCCGAAATCAATGGCGATTACGAACTTGAAACTGGGAACATAATTGTTGAACGGTTTTCCGGGTTAAGCCCAGGCAGCATGCCGGCGGTTTTGGTTCACAGTCACGGCCCATTCGCTTGGGGGAAGGACCCAATCAGCGCCCTGCACAACGCAGCAGTGCTGGAAGAAGTTGCTTTCATGGCGTGGCACAGCCTTATCCTTAAAAAGAGCCTCCCGCCTATGCAGCCTGAACTGCTGGACAAGCACTACCTCCGAAAGCACGGGCCTGATGCGTACTATGGTCAAAATGAAGATTTTACGTGACTGTAAACTGGAAAACGGATTTAAATAAGGAAAATGGACATACTAATCACTATAGGCTCATATTGACGCCGATGGAACTGCTTCCTGCGCTAAAATACTCCCTTCCTGTTTTCGGCGTTATGCTTTTATCAAACCAATTTGTGGCAAATCCGTTCGATAAGATGGCGGCAATGTGTGTTGCGGATAGCACGAATGGGGAGCGCGACAGGGACAGGGACGAAAACGAGTATGTTATTAAGACGTGATTGATTTTGACCATCACCCATCCACAATCCCTATGCCATAGCATCTTGCTGTCTTCATGCCATCACGGATTCGACGGCTTTTGCGACATGCCAAGCCAATACCGGCGGCACTGCGTTCCCTATTTGCCGTTCTGTCTCGCGCAGTTTAGACTGAAAGTGGAAACTGTCCGGAAATGACTGAATCCGTGCCGCTTCACGCATTGAAATTCGCCTCGGCAGCGAGTAGTGGAACTGAATATTGCCATGGCATTCAGCCCGTATCGTGTATCCCGGCCTGTCCGCTATCAATCGCCGATTCCCCTGTTCCCCGCTAACTTTGGCAAAGCTCCAAATATGTGAGAACTCTTTATCCATTTCAAGCGTCTCAAGGTCCCCTATGGCTTGTTTTGCCGTAATCGGGTCTTCATTTTTCGGCAATGGCGGTGTAAAAATCGGCATGTCGCTTCTTGTCCCGACTATAAAAACTCTTTCGCGAGTTTGCGGAACCCCGTAATCGGAAGCGAGATATAGCTGATGATGAATGTTGTAGCCCAAGCCCTTGAAATCCTCCAGAATTTTTTTTAGCGAGGCTGCATTTTGTTTCAACAGCAGGCCGCCAACATTTTCGGCGACAAAAACCATGGGCTGAATACGCTGGACAGCATTAACTATAGCGGTGTACAGGCTGCTCCGCTTTCCGTCAATGCCGACCATTTTCCCATTAATGGAAATGTCCTGGCAAGGAAAGCCGCCAATTACTACATCGGCATATTCAGGCAAGGTATCCATAACCTCGTTAATGTTGCCTTTTTT
>WRJV01000178.1 GCA_009778415.1 Clostridiales bacterium
TCGGTGAATTCGTTCGGGTCAAAATCCGGGTGGCTTGCCATTGCAAGCACGTCCCCCGTCTTCACTTCAACTGCGACTACTGCCCCTACGTTGGCGTGGGGCGAGGGTTTTGAGTACTTGTAGTCCCCGTAAGCGCTTTCAAACGTGCCGCCCTTCTGCAGCTTTTCAAGCGCCTGCGCCAGCGCTTCCTCGGCCGCCTTTTGAAGCTCGACGTCGATGGTCAGGTATATGTCGCTGCCCTTTGCCGGCTCTTTCTCGTCAATGACGTTGACCAGCTCCCCTTTAACGTTCACCTGCACGTATTTGACGCCCACATTGCCTTTCAATTCAGACTCCATCGAGTTTTCAATGCCGTCAAGGCCCACCAGGTCGTTTGCGCTGTACCTGATGTCGTCCCTGTACTTGTCCAAGTCCTGTTCGGCGATATGCCCCATGTAGCCTATTATATGGGACGCCGTGTTGCCGTTTGGGTATGTCCTCCTGTTTTCCGACACTATTTCAACACCGGGGAGGTCCCTGCTCATTTCTTCTATCTGGACAATCGTCGCCATCGACAGGTTGCTTGCGATGGTGGCCGGGATGTACTGCCTGAAGCCCATTGACGAGACTTCGTTTCTCAAAACCAGTATTTTCCTTGCTTCTTCGTTTGAGATGCTGCTCTTTATTGTCTCTCTTTCCCCGTCTTTTCCCTTTACCGTCCTGTCTATCCTGAAAAAAACCCGCAGCGCCATGAATGCCTCTTCTGCCGTCAGGTCTGTTTTGAAGTTGTACCTGCCGAGGAAAAGGTCCTTGTCCAAGTCCTTTGAGAACACCATGTTTTTGACCGATATGGGCGGGTAAACGTTGTACCTGCCCTGAAGTTCAGCCTGGGCTTCGAACTTGTCGAGCCTGTCGGGTACGCCATGGAGCTCCCTCAGCTTGTCGAAGGCCTGCTCCGCAGTATAGTCCAGCGGCATGTCCATGCTCCTTAGCCATTCCTCTATAGCTTTCTGGTAGGTGTAGACGAATTCCCCGTCTTCAATCAGTATAGGCAGGTTGTCGTAATAGCTGTCGCCGTTGCTTTCCATGATTTCGACAAGCTTTGCCGAGATTTCGTTTGCCTCCTCGTCCGTATAGTCGTAGGCGCCGAACTTTAGTGAGAATATCTGCACGTTCCCCGCGAGGACCCTCCCGTACCTGTCGAATATTTCTCCCCTGGGCGCCGGCGTGAAAATGCTTTTTATGCTGAGGTTCGTCGCTTCCACGGACCAGTTTTCTGTCTGAATCACCGTCAGCACGAACAGCCTTACAAACAGTACCGTCATAAGGGCAAACATTACCACTGCTATTTGCCAGAACCTGTATTTAAAAGTGTTCATTTGTAGTACCTGTCATAATGGTGCCTTATCACCTTTTTTATCATTGCGTAGTACAGCACGATCACTATCGCCGTGTTGTACAGGACGTAAAGCGGCAATCCCCTCATCGCATACAGAAAACTGTAGCTGCTGCCCAGCATCGCCATAATGCACCAGTAGATCAGCGAGTAAAGCACCGTCGACGCCACTGCTACTATTATCACTGACAGGGCAGATTCCTTGTTCATCACAATGTTCACAAGCATAATCGCCAGCGAAATAACGAGAAACGCCATTGAAGCGATCCCCACGTATTCCGAGAAGCAGATGTCGTACATCAACCCGAAAGCGACGCCCAGCACAACCCCGTAGCTGTTCTCGTCGTACAGGAACGAGAATATGACTACAAGGCAAAGCAACAGGTTTGGAGTCGCCCCGAATACGCTTATCACGTTCGTCAGCGTTGTCTGAAGGATGAACGCTGCCAAAAACATGCAGGCTGCATACCTGTATTTCATAGCACTACCGCCACCTTGCGCAAATTCCCGAATTTGACGGACGGCTCTATCGTTATCGTCTTGAGCTGCGTGTCGGTATTGTATTCCACCGACGTTATTCTCCCGATTTCAATCCCTTTCGGGTACATCGGGTTCATCCCCATGCCGGAAGTTACCAAGATGTCGCCCTCGATGATCCCAGCCTGGTTGTCCAGCATGAAGCCGGCCAGCCCGCCGTTACCGTCTCCCTGCATGATGCCGACCATGTCCGGGTCGCGCAGCACTATGAAACTGACCTTGTTGGTTTCGTCGATGACTGCGAGGACTTTCGCCCAATTGCTCCCGGCTTCTATGACTATGCCGATCAGCCCGTCGCCGTTGACCACTACAGCATTTTTGTAGATCCCGTCGTCTGCACCCCTGTCAATCGTAAAGATGTTGAACCAGTTGGTGCCGTCCAGCGATATGACGTTCGCCGCAACCATGTTGTAGTCGTATGCCGCGCTGTCGTAATTGAAAGCGCCCGCCAGCTCGCGGAGCTCCTGAAGGTCCCGCGCCGTCAGCCTTATCTTTGTTATCTCTTGCTTGAGCCTCGCGTTTTCTTCTTTTAGCTCGTCGTTTTCCGCAACCGTGTCCTTGAACTTGAAAATGCCGTTTTTTACAGTGTAAGACGCCGAAGCTATCGGCTTCTGGATAAAAGTCGCCGCTCGCCCGATCTGCCTGCCGACAACGCCGGTGCTTCCTTTCGTCAAAAAAGAAAGCACTATGACGAGGCAAAGGGTCAGCACAGTGCATACAATGCCTGTTAGAAATTTATGCTCCCTTATCCATTTCATCAAAACTACCTGTCTTTTCTCATCCTGACGTACCGTTTGAGTTTTTCCATGTTCGCCAGGCTCTTGCCGGTGCCGAGGGCCACTGCTTCAAAAGCGTTTTCAGCGACGCGCACGTGCATGCCGGTCCGCATCTCGATCAATTTGTCCAGGTTTGATATCAGCCCTCCGCCCCCTGACAGGACGAGCCCGTTGGTTACGATGTCTGCCGCCAGTTCCGGCGGCGCGTTCTCCAATGTAGCCTTAATCCCCTCTATGACTATTTCTATCGGCTCCTCTAGGGCGTCCTGCATGTCGCGGCTCCTGACGCTGACCGTCTTGGGCAGCCCGGTGACGGCGTCCCTGCCCCGGGCGTCCATGGTCCTGACAACTTCAAAACCCTCTTCGTTCACGTCGACGATGGCGCAGCCCACGTTCACTTTCAGCTCCTCAGCCGTCTTATAGCCGATCAGCAGATTGTACTTGCGCCTCATGTACTGGATTATAGCTTCGTCGAATTTGTCTCCGGCATGCCTGAGCGAAGTGCTTGTCACTATGCCGCCGAGGGCTATGATGGCGATGTCCGACGTGCCTCCGCCTATGTCCGCTATCATGCAGCCCATAGGGTCGTCCACTGCAAGGTCGGCGCCGATCGCCGCAGCCATAGGCTCCTCCATCACAAATACGTCCTTGCCGCCCATCTGCCGCACGACCTCTTCAACCGCCCTCTTTTCGACTTCGGTAACGCCGCTCGGCACTCCTACTACCACCCTGAGTTTTGACCTGGCTCTGTCGGCAAGGGCTTTTCCGATGAAATCCCTGAGCATCTCTGCCGTCATGTCGAAATCTGAGATGACTCCGTCCTGCAGCGGCCGGACCACCTTTATGCTCTCAGGTGCCTTCCCGACCATTTCCTTTGCCCTAACCCCCGTCGCTATGAGCTTCCCGTTGCCTGATTCGACAGCTATCACAGACGGCTCGTTTATGACTATGCCTTTTCCGGTCAGATAGATCAGGGTGTTTGCGGTGCCCAAATCTATCCCCATGTCCTTGGTAAAAAAACTGAACAATTTCACTTCCTCCACATGCCATGCTTTATTGAATTAACTGTTCTTCCCTGAAACTGACGTATTTCCCGTCGCCGATGACTACATGGTCCACTACTTGTATCCCGAGAATGGTTCCGGCGTCCACCAGCTTTTTCGTCACCGCTATGTCTTCGCTGCTCGGCGTTGGGTCGCCGGACGGGTGGTTGTGGACGAACGCAACCGTCGCCGCGCTCCTCTTGATGGCCGGCAAAAACACTTCCCTTGGGTGAATTACCGTGCTGGACAGGTCTCCGACGGATATTACGTCAGTCCCGATTACCTCTCCTTTTGAATTCATTAAGAGGATGTTGAAAATCTCTTTTTTGTAATAGCGCATTTCTTCCATGAAAAGCGACGCTATCGAGCCGGGGCCGTTCACCCTTGTCTTGCTGCCCCTGGGCTTCGTCGCTATCCGCCTGCCCAGCTCTATCCCGGCAAGCACTTGGCAAGCCTTGGCTTCGCCGATCCCTTTCACCTTTTTTAGTTCCTCGGGGGAACATTCAGACAAAAATAAAATGCCGCTCTTTTCCAAAGACAACACTTCCTCAGCCAAACGCAGGGCTGATTTTTCCCTTGTCCCGGTTCCCATCAATATGGCAAGCAGCTCAGTATTTGACAGGTACGCAATGCCTTCAGTGAACATTTTCTCTCTTGGTCTTTCGCTAAATGGCAACTCTTTAATAAACATGTTCGGTTCTCCTTAATTATTTTTTTGAAGAACCCTTATATTTTCCCGTGACATATATTTTATCATTTTTTGTCCGAAAGTACAAGCACAAATTATTCCTTTGAAAACCTTAAGAAATTCTGCCGGATGTCATCCAGGCGCCCTTTGTCGAAGCGTTCAACGGCAAACAGCGCAGCCCCGTGGCAGGGCGACAGCTTCGGCGCGTGGACGTTTGCCCTGATATTTTTTTTCAGCTCCCGCACGAACGAATCCAAGAAAAACTCTTTGTCGTCGAACAGCCCCCCGATGTACGACACGTCGATTGCACCGCCCCCGAAATCCAGCTGGCGCACGGAGCCTTGCACGATATTTACAACCTCGGTAACTGCTTCCGTGTACGCCTCTGCTGCTGCGTTGTCGCCCAGCTTCCGCGCCTTTAGCAAGACCAACTGGAGAGACGCAGTCTTCTGCCGCGAGCCGGCGTATTCGGAATCTGCTATGCTGTTTATTTCTATGTCGTCGCTTAAGTTCAAATGCTGCCGCATCAGCTGGTAAAGCGCCCCTTTTGGCAGGCGGCAGTCGCTCTGCTTCGAAAAGATTTCAAGGGCCTTCTTCCCCAGCCAGTAGCCGGAGCCTTCGTCTGAAAAGAACTCGGACCAGCCCCCCGAGCGCACCAGTGCGCCGGATTTGCCCCGGCCGACGGACATCGAGCCGGTGCCGCAGACCACAACCACCCCCGGCGAAAACGCCAAGGCGCCCGCCCAAGCGCAGCTCACGTCGTTTTCCACGTGCATCCGCACGTTGGGAAGCGCTTTTTGAATCTCAAAAAGCGCTCTTTCGTCTTTTTCCCTGTTTTCGCCATAGGCCGGCATCCCAAAGCCGACCAAGCAGCCGGAGAGCCCTGCGCCCAGCTCGCCAAGCCCTTCGCGCAGCGTATCGATCATGCTGCCTGTCCCGATTTGGTGGTAGTCCGTAGTGCCCGCCACTGTTTCCGCCAGCAACCTGCCTGTCGGGCCATAGAGCTGAAACCTCGTTTTGCTCCCCCCGCCGTCTATTCCGACAATGTTTTCCATAAGCCCTAGCCCTTGACCGCCCCAGCGGCCAGCCCCTTGATTATGTACTTTTGGAAGACCAGGGCTACCAAAACCGGCGGCAGGCTCGCCAGGACGCCTGCGGTTGCCGACATGACGTAATCGGAGCCGAACTTGGAGTTGAAGTCGTAAACCAACACCGGCAGGGTTTTGGCTGCCAGCGTTTTAGTCAGGCTGAAAGCGTAGAAAAACTCGTTCCAGGTTATTATGAACGCGAATATCACAGTGGCGGCAAGGCCGGTTATTATGACGGGCACCACAACGGTGAAAAAAGACCTCAGCTTGCTGCACCCGTCGATCATTGCGGCTTCTTCAAGCTCCAGCGGTATGCCGTCGATGTAGCTTTTCATGATCCAGATCAGGTACGGCAGCACTAGCGACAGGTATATGATTACCAGCGTTCCCCTTGTGTTCATCATGTCCAGCGCTTTGAAGATCACGTACATCGGTATAATAAGGGCGATGGGCGGTATCATCTGGGTGAACAGCGAAAGGTTCAGCAGCGGCCCCCGCCCCCT
>WRJV01000179.1 GCA_009778415.1 Clostridiales bacterium
CCCGCGTGAGGAACGAGGAATTCATTTCCGAGTTCTGCCGGGGTATGGGGCAGAGCCCCATCTGGGTTGCGGGCATCGCCCGCGATAGTCTCTGAGTTAGGCATCAAGCCAAAAGAATAATCGCCTGTTTAAATTGGAGGCACAATCGTGGGAAATCAAAATCTTGAGCGGAAACAGTCGTGGCACGACGATTATCTGAATACGCTTTGCGGTTTTGCTAACGCAAACGGCGGCGTTATGGAAATTGGGCGACGTGATGACGGCGAAATTATTGGCGCTCCCAGAATCAAAAAGCTGCTAGACGACTTGCCCAATAAAATCCGTAGCGCAATGGGAATTATCCCGTCGATTGACGTTTTAGAATCCGAGGACAAGCAATACCTCTCTGTCACGATTAAGCCGTACTCATTTCCGATAAGCTGTAATGGCAAGTATTATATACGATCAGGCAGTACAACACAAGAATTGTCCGGCGCGGAGCTTGACGGCTTTATCCTGCGAGTACAAGGCAAAACTTGGGACAGTGTTCCCGTGCCTTATTTGAAATTCAACGATTTTGAGAGCGATGCTTTTAAGGCTTTTCGTAGAAAAGCAATCGCTAGCGGGCGTCTAACAGCACAGGAGTTGGAAATCACGGACGAAATGCTCCTACATAATTTACGGCTTGTAGAGGGCAATTATCTCAAACGTGCCGCAGTGCTGCTTTTTCACCAAGACCCCGAAAATTGGGTGCCAGGCGCATATATCAAAATCGGCTTTTTTGAAAACGCTGCCGATATTTTGTACCAAGACGAAATCCACGGCCCACTGATTGTTATGGCTGACAAGGCAGAAGATTTGGTTTATTCAAAGTATTTTAAAGGCATTATCAGTTATGAGGGATTGCAGCGAATCGAAAAATTCCCCGTCCCTCGTTTGGCTTTCCGCGAAGCAGTTTTAAACGCTATCATACATCGGGATTACAGCACGGGCAATCCGGTTCATATTCACATTTACCCGCACGAAGTATTGATTTACAATGATGGCGGCTTGCCTGAAAATTGGACTATTGAAAAATTATTTGAATCACACACGTCGTTCCCGCGAAATCCGCTGATTGCGGGAGGCTTCTTCCGCTCGGGGCAGATTGAAGCGTGGGGACGCGGAATCGAGAAAATATCAAATGCGCGAAAGTTTTTCGGTCAAGCAGAACCGTTTTACAGAACCCATTCAAGAGAAGTGATGATTGGCTTTAGCGCCGATACTGGCAGCGCAAATAACATCGCAGAAAACGTCGGAGGAAACATCGCAGAAAGCATTGCAGAATACGTCGTTGATAACGTCGCGATAAAGCCCGTTAAAATTAAGATTCTTGAGCTTATGCAAACTGAGCCAAAAATAACCGCAAAAATTATCGCCGACAAAGTTGGCATTGCGCCGCGAAATGTTCAATCGCATATTAAGTCATTGAAATCGGCAGGTTTTGTCGAGCGCATTGGTGCTACGAAAGGTGGACATTGGGTAGTCGTTGATTTCGGGGCGAGGGCTATACCGGAAGATGCTCCAAAACCGACGCGTACAGGAAAACTGAAACCCGGACGAAACCCAAAAGAATAATCGCCTGTTTAAAATTGTAGGCTCAATCGAAGTGATGACTGGCCTTTGCTACGATGCTGGCATCGTAAATAACATCGTAAATAACATCGTAACAAACAATGCCCCTAATTCACTAAACAACACGTGTGTACGCAGTGCGCGGGCAGCGCCCCATCTTGGTTGCGGGCAACAGCCCGCGTTAGGAGGTCGATTTATGCCTATTGAAATCAAGCTCGCCTACGGCGACACGGAAAACATAGAGGAACTGTTCGCCGAATACACAGCAGCACTTTCCGGCATGGAGGACAATTTCAAGCAGTACCTGCAAATTCAGGATTACGACAGTGAGCTTGACAACCTAAATGAAAAATACGGGTTGCCGCAGGGCCGGCTTTACATTGTTTACGCTGAAGGCCAGGCGGCGGGCTGCATTGCGCTCCGCAGGCTCAGCGATACCGAGTGCGAAATGAAACGGCTCTATGTAAGGCCGCAGTTCAGGGGCAGGGGGACAGGTAAAGCGCTGGTTGACATTATTGTTCGGGATGCCAGGGAAATCGGGTATGCGCATATGCTGCTGGACACGTTGCCGGCGCTTGCGTGGGCACTTAAGCTCTATGAAAACGCGGGTTTTTACAGGATACCGCCCTACAACGAAAGTCCCGTTGAAAAGACGATTTTCATGAGGCTTGATTTATGAAGGCGGTTTCGCCGCGCAGACAGGAGATAGGGTAACATGAACGCAAAAGGTAACATGAACGCAAAACGCAAATTCAAGATGCCTCCGCTGTTTGAACCAGAACAGCCCGCTCAGCGCCTGCACGTAGGGCTCAGAATGGTCAAGACGGCAATTGCCGTGTTTGTCTGTGCGCTGTTCGGTTTTTGGCGTGGACAGCCCTCGTTTTTCTCCATGATTGCTGCCGTAATATGCATGCAGCCTACCACGGACCAGACCATAGTCGTCGCATTTGACAGGACCATCGGCACTTTGATCGGCGGGTTGTTTGGCATGGCCGTCATATACATCGGCAGCGCTTCCGGTTATATCCAGATCGAATGGCTTTACCTGTTTGTGGTCAGCCTGTGCATCATCCCGATCATCCTCCTCACACTAGCGATCCGCAAACCTTCGACGGCGGCTATTTCCTGCATCGTTTTTATCGCTGTCACGATCATGTACACGCTGGGCACGTCTCCTTTTCATTCTGCCATACAGCGCATGATTGACACCGAAATCGGCATTTTGGTGGCACTGGCCATAAATGTCGGGCTGCCACGCCGCAAGCCAGCCAGGGAAGCAGGTGATGCGGATAAAAATGACAAAAAACGCAGCTTGGACTAAAAAAAGCTTGAACATTTGTTCTCGATGTGGTATGATGTGGATAATGATGGTCAGGAGGGTATTATGTGGCGTTGGGATCAGGGTCGTTTATTATATTTTCAATTTGATATTCTTAAGAGGATTGCAGACGTTCTAGTTAAGTTTGATGGCGTTAGAATTGACGATTGCGAACATTTGTTTCGATCAGCTCTGGAGCTGGAAGTTGGCATGCCATTTCTTCCGCGTGGGTATGCAGTTTTGCGCAATTACAAACGTGTATTTGAGTGTGCTTTTTTAGCTACAGTACTTAACAAACGTCTCTTCGTTTCTGATTTTTGCAAGGAACTTTCCAAGAAAAATGGTATTTTCAGTAGTTCAGACGATTTCTTCCTTAGTTACATCAGCAGATTTCACTATCCATTTCCTGCTTTTGAAGGATATGACAGTAAACAGGAGAGGGTTTACCCTTTTTGTGCAATAATTAAGTATTTGTGCTCTTTGCATCAACGGGGCGTGCCGGCAAATGTTTCGTTGGAAGAAATATTTCATGTGATTATTGCGAATCATTGTACAGGTTTTGAAGATCTCAATTTCTATCGTCACCTTGCTCCCCAAGAGTTCCAAGTGGATGAAACCAGCAAACGGCAGCTACGTGAAATGATTATCTTTATTAGTCAATTGAGTTTGTTGAAAGTATACAATGGCAAATTATGGCTTGACATAATAGAACCAAGCACAATGCCTGAATTGGTTGACAATTGTTTGACCCCCGTCGGGAGTTTGCCGAGGGAGAGCCGTTTTGAGGAATTTTCTGAACTTACAAGAATATCGGGCGAACTGGATTTACCGGTGGTCGAGATGCTTAAGCCAAATAAATACGATGCAGAATTTATCGAAGGGAAAAGGAAGCGAGTTGAGCATTTTCGTATCGATAGAAGCCCGTTGCTAAGGCAATACTACCGGGAACAAAACCAACAGCCAATTTGCGCTATGTGCAAAATGGACGTTTTGCATAAGTACCCATGGACTGATTATTTGCTTGATATTCATCATCTGCTACCGCTGTCGTCAAGCATCGCTATAACAAAAAATGGCACTTCATTGGAAGACATCGTTGGCTTGTGCCCTACTTGTCACCATAGCGTTCACATTTATTACTCAAAATGGTTAAACAAAAACGAGCAAGATGATTTCAGTTCAGCAGCACAAGCAATGCAAGTATACATTGATGCAGTAAAGGAGATGTCCTGATGGATATTTTGAAAAATAAAGTAACATGGTCAATACAACAAGAAATCCTCGAAAGTTGCGAAAAAAGGGATTTGCCGCTTGCAGATGCGTTGAAGGAAAAAGGCTTGACGTATGACTCCCTTCGGTACCGCGATTATCCTGGCAGTGTCATGCAGCATGGTAGGAGCGAGATATTAGACGATGAAGCGAAATTGTCCGGTTCAATACCAGCGATTAGCTTTTTTTCGGGCGCCGGCGGGCTTAACATTGGCTTTGAACACGCAGGATTTGAAAATCTTGTTTCAATTGAGATTAATGAGGTGTTTTGCAACACGTTAAGGCATAACAGCCCGCATAAAACCGTCATCGGACCGCCAGACAATCTTGGCAACATTCGTGATCATGAACAGGTTTTGTCGTTATTGGAAAACATTATTGGCACCAGCAAGCCGTTCGAGGGAGTGTTTCATGGAGGCCCGCCTTGCCAGCCGTTCAGCATTGCCGCAAATCAACGGTTCTCAAAGAATAGCGACAAGTTTAAGAGGCAGGGTTTCAATGACGAAGAAACGGGCGAGCTACTGTTCGATTATCTTTGGTTCATAGAGTTGTTTAGGCCAAGAGCGTTTTTGATAGAAAATGTTTCGGGCATTACAGATTGTGACAGCGATGGGAAGATTAAAGCAGAGTTGGACAAACTGGCAAACCACGGGTATGAGATAGCGCCTCCGAGAGTTGTGAATGCAGCGCATTTTGGGGTGCCACAAAATAGGATGCGTTGGATCATTATCGGCACATGCACAGGAAAACCTGTTGATTTCCCCGAACCAGACGCTGAAGTGACTCCGTGCAGCTACACGTTTAGTCGCGACATGTCAGGTGTGGAAAATCATCAGACGCGCAAACACAGCGCAGGATCAATACGGCGGTATATGCAGCTCGGGTATGGCGCTCGCGATAAATTAGGGCGCGTGGACAGGTTGGATCCTAACATCCCATCAAAAACGGTAGTAGCAGGCGGGACAAAAGGCGGCGGCCGTTCACATTTGCACCCGTATGCACCGCGAACAATATCCGTTAGAGAGTGCGCCAGGCTTCAGACTTTTCCTGACCATTATGTTTTTACTGGTTCGACAGCCAGGCAGTTTACACAGGTTGGGAATGCCGTGCCCCCCTTGCTGGCATACAAGATTGCAAAGCAGATCAGAAGAGGGTTGTGATGAGATAGCAGGAGGAAAGCCTGATGGATACCATGAAAAAACTGAAGATATTAGCTGACAGCGCAAAGTACGACGTGTCGTGCTCGACGAGCGGGGTCGCTAGGAGCAATACAGGGCGCATTGGCAGTGCCTCATGCGCCGGGATATGCCATTCATGGGGTGCAGACGGCAGGTGCATCTCCCTTTTGAAAATACTTTTCACGAACAAATGCGTTTACGACTGCAAGTATTGCGTAAACCGGAGGAGCGTTGACGTGGAGAGGGCGTCGTTTGAGCCGGACGAACTAGCGAGGCTTACGATCGAGTTCTACAGGCGGAACTACATCGAAGGGCTGTTCCTGAGCTCTGCAGTGGAGATATCGCCTGACTACACAGCCGAGCGCATTCTGAACTGTTTATCGCTGATACGCGATGAGTATGGTTTTTTCGGGTATATTCACGCCAAGATCGTCCCCGGCGTTTCGCCGGAGCTGCTCCACAAGATAGGCATGGTCGCAGACAGGCTGAGCGTGAACATCGAACTGCCCACAGAAAAAAGCTTGAGACTTCTGGCGCCGCAAAAGAAAAAAGAAGCAATATTCACCCCAATGAGGCAGATAACAAACACCATGATAGAGCAACGCTCCCTGAAAGGCCCCGGCACCATGTTTAAAGGTGTAGATCTGAATTCGCCGCTG
>WRJV01000180.1 GCA_009778415.1 Clostridiales bacterium
ATTTTCTCAGGCCTTTCTGTGTTCCTATTGGCGATTGAGACTGAAGATTTTTCCCTGTTTTCGGTTGCTGGCACACCTCTGTCGGCATGCTCGTGCGTGTGCTGGGGCTCCCAAGAATTGTTCTTGACGCCACTTGGTGCATCTTTTACGTGCGTCGGTGGGCTATAGGCCTCGTCATCAGCCAATGCAATAGGCACAGGCATGGCTGTCATCGAAAAAACCATGGTGACAGCAATAAAGATGGATACTAGCTTTTTAATGTTTTTCAAAACGCTTCCTCCTTACAGTTGTAATAATGTTGACTCTTTCACCATTATACTCATATTTACGCATATAAAACAGTGACTTTTGTCATCATTTTATATGACAAAAGTCACCTTTTTTTCTTTGCATTTTCCCGCTAGGCAGCCCGCAGCAGGGAAATCTACCTTGCTGCCCGCTTATTACTTGTCCCCAGCCGGCGCGGCTGCTTTTGCCGTATTGCCGGTCAAGTTCTCAAGAGCCTTCTTTACGTCAAACCCTGTAATCTCGTTTACCGAATCAAATGTCGTCGCCATCGTCTTTGTGACGTTTTCAGCCAGCCTCATGGCACCGGAGCCGCTTTCGCCTTTTCCCGAGCCGCTGTCCCACACCATTATCTTGTCTATGCTGCCCATTGGTTTCGCTATGTTTTCGGCCATCTGCGGAAGCGCCTCTATGATCATCTGAATCACAGCCGCCTCTCCGTATTGCTTGTACGCTTCTGCCTTTTTCTGCATGCCTTCGGCTTCGGCGCTCAGTTTCAGCCTGATCGCCTCCGCTTCCGCCTCGCCCTTGTACCTGATGATTTCAGCCTCCTTCAAGCCGATTGCCTCAATGTTAAACGCCTCGGCTTCAGCAGTCTTCTTTTTGGCGTTGGCCTCCGCTTCTGCTTTCAATTCCCTTGCTTTGGCGTCAGCTTCAGCAAACTTGATCGCCTTTATTTTTTCAGCCTCGGCCTTGAGTTCCGCTTCCTTCCTCGCCGCTTCGGCAGGGTTCACCACAGTTTCGTCCAAAAATCGCTTTTTCGCTTCAGCTTTGGTCTGCGCCAGCTCTATGTTCTTTTGCTCTTTCGAGACTTCAACCTGCATTTCCTCGGAAGCTATTTCCTGCGCCCTCTTTTGCTTAATGATCTCCGCGTCGGCGTTCGTGTCGATTATCGTCTTGTTCATGATGTTTTCTTGGATTTGATACGCCGCGTCGGCTTCTGCCTTGGCCGTCTGGGCTTCCTTTTCGTATTTGGACTGCCTTACGTTCTTTTCCTTCTCTGCCTCAGCTATTTCGGCCTCAGCCCGCAGTTTCGCTTCTTCGCCGGTTTTTCTGGCCTCTGCTATTTTGATGCGCGCATCCCTGTCGGCTTCTGCTTTGGCGATTTCTGCATCTTTCTTGACTTCGGCTATACGTGGCGCACCTAGGGCTTCCAAGTATCCGTTCTGGTCTGTAATTTCTTTGATGGTGAATTCGATGAGCTCAAAACCCATCGCTTTCAAGCTAAGGTCTGCGACTTCCCTAACCTGGTTTGAAAACGCCTCTCTGTCCTTGTATATCCCTTCGACAGTCATTTTACCGACAATCTCACGGAGCTTGCCTTCCAGCACGCTGTTGACCGTTTCGCGGATCCTGTGGTTTGTTGCTTCTTCCCTCCCGGTGTAGAACTGCTCCACTGCGGACAATATGCTGTCCCTGTCATTCTTGACCTTGATGACTGCCACCCCGTTGGCTATGATCGGAACCCCTTGGTTCGTCATTGCGCCGGTTGTGCTGATGTTTAGCGGTATGTTTTCAAGGGATATGACGTCCACCCGTTCAAGCACAGGTATGACAAGTGTCCCTCCGCCCGTTACCACCCTTTTTTTGAGGCCGGTCACAACAGCTGCTTTGTCTTGTGGAATCTTCTTCCACATGCGCAGTATGATTATGAGCACGACCACAACTCCCACGACACCTAATACAATTGGTAGATAATCACTAAAATAAATCATGCTATACTCTCCTCTCTCGTTTTACTGTCAATTATTTATTTTTTGGACTGTTGCCCTTCCATCCGCTATTTCCAGAATCGCCACTTTTTCGCCTTGGCTGATCCTCTTGCCGTCAATCGATTTTGCCGCGTGGATAGATGCGCCTGACTTCGATGTGACCCGCACAGCTCCAACGCCGTTTTCCAGTATTGTCTCTATCACGTCAACTTGTTTCCCTATCATGTCCTGCGTGGTATCCGCAAAATTCTTGGCCCTCTTGAGCGGGAGCATGATAAAATTGTTCACTGCCAGCATTAGCGTGTAGCCGGCTATTATTGCAATGACCCAAATCGCAACTATATTGAAGCTGCCTGCCCTCTGCATCATCTCGCCTACGCAGCCCATGACTGCCAGCTGGACGCACCACACTATAGGTGAAAACGGCAGCAGCACGGTAACGAGCCCCGTATGGCCTGCCCCGTGGTCGGCGTCGTGGTGCATGCCTGCATGGTCGGTGTCGTGATGCAGGTCTGCATGCCCAAAGTCAAAATTCAGCATGTGCATCAGCCCTTCTATTGAGCCGAGCAGCATTGACAACCCCAGCGACACTACTGGAAAAGTTACCCCAATGATCAGCAATACCATAAAAACAGACATTCCTATCCCCCCATTCTAAATAGCGCTTTTCCCCTCAAGTTTCCTTATTTCGGCTTCGCTCCTGTCCGCAAGCTCTCTGAACTGCTCAATCTGCTGCTTCAGGACTGGGAGCGCGTTCTGCTTGTACTCGCTGACTTTCTCCACGGTTTCGAAAATATTGTCAAAAGCTTCCTTCAGGGCGTCAACAGTGACTCCCCCCTTTGTCATAACGCCGTAGATTTCGTCGCTTTGCTCTTTCAGCATTTTTGACGTACCGACTATGATGTCGTTTGTCGTTTCGCTTACGGCTTGTATTTTCTGCAGTACAATCTTTTGGTTGTACAAGGCTTGAGCAACTGTTACAGCTGTCCGCAGCGCTGACACCGTGACCGTTACCGCCTCGTCTACCCCGATTATCAGTTCGTTGTTGTTTCTCCTGATGACTTCCATCGCTATGATGCTTTGATGGTTGACAGCAATCATCTTCTGCATGTTGGTGGTGTGCCTGCGCAATGGGAACAGCACTTCTTCCCTTATAAAACGCACTTTTTCCGAGTTCCAACCGCCGTTTTCCATTTCATGCAGCCTGCCCTCTATAAATTCGTCCATATAAGTCGCAAGGTCTATTTCTTTTCTGAGTTTGGTTGATACTTCTTTGAGGTCTTTTTGTTCCAGTTGCAGCGTAACGTTGTCGTTCTTGAGCTTGGTTTTCCCTTTTTCCAAAGAACTGATTATGTCTGAAATGACCGACTCTGCTTTTTCAAATCGCTTAAAGTAATTGGCAACAGGGTTGAACAGCTTTCCCAGCATGCCTTTTTTGACAAAATCCACCGCGCTCGGATCAAGTTCCTTCACTTCTCTATGCAGATCCGTCAAGCTCTTGAACACTTGCCCGCTTTCTGACCCTGCCTGCGACAATTGCCCCAAAGTTGAGCTAAGGAGCTTGTTCTTGCCGGATGATTTGTGCAAAGTTTCAATGCCAAACTGCTCAATCGAGACTAGGATGTTGTTTTTAGCGTCGATTGAGTCCACGTCGCAGTTTATCACGGCAAGCGCATTTACTTCTGCTTGTTCTTTCAGTTTCCTCGTTTCTTCAGGAAGCGCTTCCATATCCTTGCCGACATCCCTTTTCACGTCTGCCACATTTAGCACTTCCATGGAAAATCCACCGTTGTTTTTCAATCTCGCGCCCTCCAAATCAATCCGAATATCTCCCTCTGTACCACTTCACGCTGTCAATCAAGCTTTGCAATTCGGCAACAGCGCTGTTTTGCTCAAGGCCTTCGCTGCCAGATGCGCTGAATTTTGCCAGTTCGAGCAGCAGTTTGTCCATCTTCAGGTTTATTTCGTCGCAATTTTTCACAGTTTCGCTTATGAACCCAGCTAGTTCATCGTAAAGTGGCCGCCTGTTTTCGGTGTAACCGACTGCATCGAGCACATGCAGCCTTCCTTCTAGGGCTTTAGTTTTGCCTATTATTACGGCCTCGGCACTGCTTACGGTTGTGCTGAATTTTTTATACGTTAGTTCAGTGACTTCAAACAACTCTGCCAAGGCTTTTTGCACGGCGTCCATCTTCAGCCGAAATTTTTCTATCTGGCTTATGGCCGCATCGATGCCTTCATTGAAGAAGCCGCTGTCGTTGTTTGCCGCAAAGGCTTTCAGCCTTGCTTCGCACAGCTCCAGAGTGTCAGCCTCTCCTTCATCTTTTTTCTGAGAATATCTTACACTAAAACGCCCCAAAAAGCCAATAATATTTACTCTGACGAACACGATTGCGGAAAATGCTATGACAACAAAGCCGACAACTGCGCTAAGCGCACCGCCCGCCAATATTTTTACACCAGCAAACGCATTGGAAAAAACGAGGACGTTCAGCAGTATCAGCCCCGCGTTCACCAGTATCCTCTGCAAAACAGAGTATTGTTTGCTTTCTGTCCTTTTCATGGCTTCAAATACCCATTTCCTCCTTAAGTTTGGCCAATTCGTCCTCGACAGACGCGCTTGACTCAATCCCCTTGTACTTCTTCTCCAATTCAACGGCTTCGTCGACCGGCGTAGCGCTCAATTCCGCTCTGGCGTCGGCCCTGTCCAGCATGTTGTCAACCTTCTGTTCAAGCCGCGACACGGCGCCGCTTATGTCCTTGCTCTCTTTGGCTCCCAGCTTGTTTACCATTTCCTGAGTTTTCGCAACTGCGACTTTGGATTTGATCAGGTTCCTGCGCGCATTCAGGTCATTGATGTCTGCCACGAGCTTGTCGTGCATCTGCCTCATCTTAGTAGCGTTTTCATGAGCCACCGCATATGCGGTCTCAAGGCCGGCGCCGATGGTCTCAAGCTCCTGTTTCTTTTCAAGGAACTTCCTCGCGTCGCCTTCGTTGCCCTCTTTCAGTGCCGCCCTCGCCAAATTGCCGTATTTTGCGACATCTTCAACATTCTTGTCGCGCTCGCGCCTGCACCGGGCTTCTTCGGCCATCACCCCGGCAGTCTCGTTCCTTACGCTTGCAAGGTCTTTAGTAGCTTCCCGCAGATATTGGTCGATCATCTTTGACGGGTCTTCCATCTTGTCGAGCTGCGCGTTGATGTTGGATGATACGATTGATGAAAATCTTGACAATATTCCCATTTCTTTTCTCCTTTTCACTTTTTATACTTGTTCTCTATATCTTCTAATGAATTGTCGCCGAACGTCTCTAGCGGTTCACTCAATATGCGTTCCGTTTCCTCGGCTTCCTTGCGGTCGTTCTCCTTTTTTCGCCTCCACCACATGAACAATATCGCTATGGCTGCCAATATGCAGACAGCTATTATAGCAGCCGGCCAAGGTGATTTCTGCACCGTCATTATCCTGGTTGCCGTCTTGTCGAATACAGTGCTGAAGTACTCTTCGTCCGTCAGCCCGCTTTCATAGTAATAAAAGTCCAGATAGTCGAGCAGTATGTCGCAGGCTTCCCTGTCCATGACGCCCTTTGCCACGCTCCCGGCCAAATAAAATGCTTTGTAGCTGTCGTCCTTTTCCATGAAATACAGCAGGAAATGCGCTTCGTCAGAAAACAGCTCGTCATAAAGCGTCCCCAAAAAAGCTCCGGCTTCGCTGTCCGTCACGTCGAAACTTCCGTCAATGCCGTCATCTAGGTACAGGTACGGCTGCACCCCTGTTTTGCTGTAATAGTTCTTCATTCCGGCAAGCAGCTTGGTTTCGTTGTATATCCAGTTCAGGTTGTCAGTGTAGTACGGCGTTTCCACCACCGCCAGCTTTGGCAGCGCCTGCCTTTCAACGGTGGACCTGGTGACGCCTCCGTCTCCCATGGTCGGGTACAGCACGATCACGAATATTGCAATGACGACCAGCAGGGCTATCACAGCAAAGATGCCGCACCCGCATCCGCTCCGCCTGCGACTTCGGCCGCC
>WRJV01000181.1 GCA_009778415.1 Clostridiales bacterium
GACGTGTTCGGCACGAAGCTTCAGGTGCCGGTAAAATACCTGATGGACAAGAAAGTGCTTACAGGGGACACGGACGGCCTGTTCCATCCCGAAAAAAACATCAACAGGGCAGAGTTCGCCACCATCATGGCAAAAGCCACGAACAACGTAGCTGAGCTGGCGGTCTACGGCAATGAAGACATCTTCAGCGACCTGGACGGGTACGGCTGGGCAAAGCCTTACATCAACGCAGTGTCGAAAGCGGGGCTCTTCAAAGGCAGGAGCAGCGACAGGTTCGCGCCCAGCGAGGACGTCACGTACGCCGAGGTGATAACGGTGCTGATAAGGATGAACGGCGCAGCGGACGCAGCGGAAAGCATGGGGCCAAAGTGGCCAGACAACTACATAGCCTATGCGGAAAAGGAGAAAAACAAGTGGACGGTGGACGTGGTCATAAAGGACTGGAACGCCCCTGCCGCAAAAGGCGACGCGGTGCTGCTGCTGTACAGGAACATGCCAAAGGACGAAGCCAAGCCTGAAGATCAGGAAGAAGATAAAACAAAACCTTAAAAACAGGAAACAGGAGGAGATGTTATGGTTAAGAGAAACAGCAGATACCTATTGAGGAAAGCGCTCATCTGCACGATGGCGGTTTTGCTGGCGGGGAGCGCGGTTTTTGCCGCAGCCGTGCCGCCGGACGTTGCGGGCTCCGCACAAAAGGACGCTATTACGGCCCTTGTGGAAGCAGACGTGATCACAGGCAGCACTGACGGCCTTTTCCACCCATTTGACAACCTGACGCGGGCGCAGGCCTGCATCATAATAGTAAAAGCCATCAACCCGCCAAACGCCGAGATAGCGGGGACGCCCACCCAGAGGGTGCCGTCCAGCGGCTTTTCCGACATGACCGGGTACGGCTGGGCCGAGGGCTACGTCAGCTATGCCGTCAGGCACGGCATCGTAAAGGGGTACCTCGACGGGACGTTCAAGCCGGGCAGCAACGTGACGTGCAGCGAGATGCTCACCATGGTGCTCAGGGCCGCCGGGTTTGCTGACAGCGACATCGGCACGAGCTGGCCCCGGGACTTCATCGCCAAGGCAATCGAGGAAGGGATAACGGCTGGGCTCCCGGAAGACCTGCCAAACTTTGCGACAAAGGAGATCGCAGCCCGGATGGCGTACAACAAGTTTGACGTGCTGAGGGCGATAGGGGCGCCGCCGGAGGAAGAAGACGGCGATGGTGATGCCGACGCCGACAAGCCGGGGGACGTGGAAACGCCGCAGGGCCTTGGGAACCTGACGTTCGCCGAAGGGAAGTTTGACGGCAACATCACGATGTACGCAGGGATAGCCATCAGCTCGAAAGTAGAGGTCTACACCTACGGCCTCAAGAAGGACTACAAAAAAGACATGAAGCTGCCGTCAAAGAAGAGCGAGCTCCGGAAAGACACGATCCACAAGTTCAAAGCGGCAGACACCCCGTGCTTCTACGCCAAGACGGGGAACGAAATAACCATGATGGTGCTGCCCACGGACACAGGGTTTAATGGCAGGATATACTGCGTCATCAACGGCTACACCAACACGACCAACGGCAAAGGCGACGCTGTCTACAACCTCAACACATTGGCCGCAGCCCAAAAGGTGTCCTGGCTTACAGCAGACACAAACTTTGTCCTGCCACCGCCGGAATACCTTGACGGTGAGGTTTACGAACTGACTACGACGACAGCTGGCGGCACGATCAAAAGCATCAACAAGGCTTCGGACGCAGACAGCAGAAAAGAGTTCATCGAAATAACTTCTGGCGCATGGGAAAAAGTGTTGGATTTTTCAGGCGGCGTAGTAACTATTGACAACGCAGCCGAAAGCAAATTCGGGGTTGAAGACAGCTCTGTGGTCTATGTGCTCAACGCAGACGGCAAGTCGTACAAGGTAGGCAGGATGGGCGACGTAAAAAAAGGCTCTGAGATAAGGGCGTTCTCCATAAGGAAAAACGAAGAAGTGGCTTCATACATCACAGTGAAGCAGAAGTGAGGGTCAAGGCAGATTAAGTGTACGGGCAGTTTTCAGTAATTTTCGCTCTGATGCTGACAGGGTACTTCCTGCGGAAAGCAAATGTCACCAGCGATGAGATGAACAGGGGGCTGAATAAATTCATTGTCAATTTTTCATTCCCCTGCTTTGTTTTTTACAAGGTCACGGAGCTGGACGTCAGCAGCGGGTTCCTAAAGGAATTCCTGCTGGCTTTTGCCTTGTCTTCCGCGCTGTTCCTTGCTTTTGGCGTGTACGCCTACGGCTACGCGAGGCTCCGGCGGTTCACTCCGGAAGACGCCTGCTCCGCCGAGCCCATGATGGTGTTCCCCAACAACGCGTTCATGGGCTTCCCCATAGCCAACATTTTTTTCGGCAGCACGGGGCTCATGTTCATGCTGGCAAACAACATAGCCATGAACTTGACGCTGTTTTCCTACGGGGTCTTTGTGCTGAGGCGGGGCGGCGACAAGAAGTTTTCGCCAAAGAGCTTTGCAATGTGCCTGCTGAACCCAAACATACTGGCGCTGGCGGCCGGGCTGCTTTTTTACGCGCTCAAGATTCCCCTCCCCGAGCCAGCCGGCTCCTACCTTTCGTACATCGGAGGCATATGCACCCCCATGGCCATGATATTCATCGGCTCGACGCTGGTGGGGACGAACATCATAGAGGTAGTCAAAGACAGGCTCGTCCTTGAGCCTGCCGTAAACAAGAATATCGTGCTTCCCGTGCTGGCCTATTTCATTCTGGCGTTCCTGCCGCTGCCCGTCATGATCAAGAAGATCGTGATATTCGGGAACTGCTTCCCGTCTGCCGCAGTGGCGTCGGTCCTGGTGGAGACGGAGGGGAGAAACAGTGCGCTGGCCTGCAAGATACTGGTGGTAAGCACGGCGGTTTCGGTGGCCAGCATCCCTGCTTTCGTCAAATTGATCAACTTGCTGGTGGTATGAAAAGGAGGTGCCCATGGACAAAGTTAAAATAGGCAGAACTGAGATATCAAAGGACTTGTTCATATTTTTGGTCATAAGCGTCCTGCTGGGCATGGTCGCCGCAGTGGAAAACACTTCCCTGGCCAACCGGCTGTACGAAGACCTTGATTTCACCGTGATGCAGCGGGCCTTGCTGGAAGCGCCCAGGGAGACGCCGGGGCTGCTTTCGGTGGTGTTCATCGGGATGATGAACGGGCTGGGCGACGTGAGGATCGCCGCCGTCGCAAACATCCTGGGCGGAGTGGGCCTGATATTCTTTGGCCTGGTCCCGAACAACTTCGGACTCGTCCTGCTGTTTCTGGTGGTCTACAGCACCGGCCAGCACCTGTACATGCCGCTATCCAGCACTATTGCCATGACCTTTGCCAAGGGCGAGAACTTCGGGCAGAGGCTGGGCCAGGTGCAGGGGCTGGGGAGCCTGTCCATCATCGTGTCGAGCGGTGTGCTGTTTTTGGTATACAAGCTTGCCGACGTGTCCTACGGCACGGTTTTCACTATGGGCGGCTGCGCCATGCTCGTAGCGGGTGCGCTGTTCATCCTGCTCGGCTCGAAGAGCGAGAAGATCGTCAGCGAAAAAAGGTTTGTGCTCAAGAAGGAGTACAAGATGTACTACGTACTTGCCACCATCAACGGGGCAAGGAAGCAGATAACCCTCACCTTTGCGCCGTGGCTTCTGATCACCGTCTTTGGCCAGCCTGTGACCACCATAACAGCGCTGTTTTTCGTCGTGTGCGTGATAAACATCTTCTTCAAGCCTTGGTTCGGCGGGCTGATAGACCGCAGAGGGGAAGTGTTTGCGCTGAAGCTTGAGGCTGTTGTGATGTTCGCGGCCTGCATAGGGTTCACTTTCGCCAAATCCCTGCTCGGAGCAAAAGCCGCCCTTATGACAGTAGGGTTTTGCTACATCATCGACAAGCTTATGGAATCAGCTGTCATGGCAAGGGCGACTTACGTGAAGAGGATATCAAAGGACCCTGCCGACGTAGCCAGGACGCTGACCATGGGGCAGAGCATGGACCACGTCATATCAGTCTGCCTGCCGGTCTTTGCCGGGTACGCTTGGTACACCGGCGGCGCTGACGGGTACATGTACGTTTTCGCCGGCGGGATAGTCATTTCGGTGGTAAATTTTGTTGTAGCGGGCAAGTTGAAATATTAACCTTAACATACCTGTAATATGGCTGTAATGGACTTTTTGAACAGGGCTGATATAATGGTACCGAGGCAGGGCAAAAACCGCTCAAACCTTGCAAGCTCAATGTATTACAGTTCTGTTACAATTGACTGAATCGGTTGACTGGAAGCTCGCCCAAAGAGTATAATTCAATGTGATGGATTGTGTGTATTCACCAATATGCATTTTCTATAAAGGTCAGATTATCTTCGGAAGGGGAGGATAGTTTGCAAGAAAAATCAACATAACTCCCCTTCGGAAAACTTTAAGGAGGAATTTATATGAGAAAAATGAGTAAAGGGCTTTCCTTTGTGCTGGTTTTGGCACTCGTACTGGGAAGCTTCTCCATGGCCTCCGCAGTAGCCGTCAAAGCGCCGGGCGACATCGTCAGGCTGAGCGACATTGCGGGAGTACCTGGGCAGGAAGAGATTGAGGTTTGCCAAAATCTCGGAATCATCACCGGCAACCCGGACGGGACATTCTTGCCGGATAAAGACGTGAATAGGGCAGAATTTGCCGCTATCATCACAAGGACCATGGGCATACCTGAGAGTGCGCTGGCGGGCTTCTCCACCACGAGCTTCCAGGACACTTCCGGCTACGGCTGGGCGGTACCGTACCTTGCCTACTGCCATTCGAAGGGCATCATGCTCGGCGACGGCTACGGCAACGCGATGCCGGGCAGGACCATCACGGTAAACGAAGCCATGACCATGATCTGCAGGGCTCTCGGTTATGTGGAGAACAGCTCGAACCTGACAGGCACCTGGCCGTCGAACTACATCACCTTGGCTCAGAACCTGTGGCTCTACAACAACCTTGACAGGAACGTGAAGCTGATGAGCAAGGAAATGTCTGCTATCGCGATCTACAACGCTCTGATGGTTCAGAAGGTTGCGGTTGCCTCAGACGGTAAAACCGATTTGCAGTGGAAGGTGCAGCCGAATCAGATATCAAATGGTGAAATGGCAAACTTCCTTAACACGGGGCTGGAATGCCGTGGCGACGATGAAACGTATCTTGGGTCCGGCGATGCAGTACCAGGGAACAGCCTGATCAGCATCATCGACAAGATTGGCGCGTATGGCATGGGCTACTACACTAAGAACGACGAATTGATTGCGTTCAAAATGGCCGACAACTTCGACCTCTTGACAGGGTACATGGACGGGAACAACTTCATCGCTGAAAACGGCAAGAAATACGCTTTCAACCAGTCTCCGACAACTCTGCTCAACGGTGTCAGAAGGGTCTTTGACAACGCAGTAGCCGAGACGGTGGCTAGCGGCGGCGCAATCTTCTCCAACGCAGCACTAACCAACGTGGGCGACATGTTTGACAGCATCACTGACGGCTGGACCGACGGCGACATGCTCACTCTGTCCGGAGAAGTTACAGGGCTGACTTTCAGAACCGTAAGAGCCATAGTTGGCTGGCACGCCACAGCTACCGACCAGCTATCCAGTTCGGACCTCAGGGACATCGAAGACGACAGTGCGCTGTTCAACAGCGACTTCCCGCTCGACTATTATTCTGAAATAGCAGAAAGGCAAGTTTCCTTTGTAGGGATCGAAGGCCTTGACGATTTGGCGATAGACGATGTCGTATACGTATACGCTGAAGACGACGGCGACGGCCCCATCAGGAAGGTGGCTGCCAGCAACGAAACGCTGGAAGGAACCATTGATGAAATCTCCGACGCTGATGGCGATGTGTTTATCGTGATAGACGGCGACGAGTACAGTTTCTCAGCCGACTACCTCATCATCGAAGACGGTGCGTCAGTAAACGATGTGATAAATGACGCCGGCGCGGACTGCGAAGCACTCCTTGACGCTTATGGCAATATCTATGACA
>WRJV01000182.1 GCA_009778415.1 Clostridiales bacterium
GCCAACGTCGACACGCCCGGTTACAAGGCAAAGTACGTTTTGTTCGAAGACGAGCTCAGAAGCAGGCTCAGCCGGTTCAGCGGGCTCGCTGCAGCAAGAAAGAGCGAGGTCAGGGATGCGATCGCGGGCGCAAGGATGCAGGTTCGGCAAAGCGACGCAGAGAGCATCAGGGCAGACGGCAACAACGTGAACCTGGACGTCGAAGAACTGGAAGTCGCGAGGAACACGTACCAGTACGAATTCGCCTTGAGGCAGGTCAGCGACCAGCTTTCAAGATTGAGAGCCGCTATTGAGGGAAGATAAAAACTTTAGAGGAGAGTTAATAAAAAATGGCAAAGATATTGATTGTTGACGATGCTTCTTTTATGCGAATGATGATAAAAGACGCGCTGCAAAAGAATGGTTACGACGATTTGCACGAAGCCGCCGACGGCGCACAGGCAGTGGAAAAATACGATGAGATAAACCCTGACATCGTTTTCATGGACATCACCATGCCCAACATGGACGGGCTGGAAGCGCTGAAGGCGATCAAGGGGAAGCACCCCGATGCAATAGTGGTCATGTGCTCCGCGATGGGGCAGGAATCGATGGTGATCGAAGCCATTAAAACAGGCGCGAGGGATTTTATCGTCAAACCTTTCAAACCGGACAGGATAATGAAAGCCCTCAACGCGCTGAACATGTAGCCGGCGCAGCCAGCGTGAGAGAGTTGTATGGGGTGAAAATTTGAAGAGGATAACGGACAACGTAATAGCCGTGTTTGTGGTTATTGTCGTTTTGCTTCTTATTTTTCCGTTGAAACCGTTCATCCTGGACATGATGTTCATCATAAGCATAACGGCGTCGCTTATCATATTGCTGATAACGATGTATATAAAGGAAGCGCTGGAATTCTCAATATTTCCATCGCTCCTTCTGATTACGACTCTGTTTCGGATATCCCTGAACATCTCGTCGACCCGCTTGATACTGACCAACAAAGGGGAAGCCGGGATGGTGATAAAGTCCTTCGGGTCATTCGTGCTGCAGGGCAACGTCGTGGTAGGCGTGATCATTTTCCTCATCATCGTCCTGGTCCAGTACATCGTAATCACCAAAGGCGCCGAACGCGTGGCGGAAGTCGCTGCCAGGTTCACCCTAGACGCTATGCCCGGCAAGCAGATGGCCATAGACGCGGACCTGAGCTCCGGCCTGATCAATGAAAACGAAGCCAGGGAGCGCAGGTACAAGATACAAAAGGAAGCGGATTTCTACGGCTCAATGGACGGCGCGACTAAGATAGTCAAGGGCGACGCCATAATGTGCATCATCATAGTGCTGATCAATTTTATCGCGGGGAACGTCATCGGCATCGTGCAGGGCGGCATGGCGTTTGCGGACGTGCTTCAGGTGTATTCGATAGCGACCATCGGAGACGGGCTGGTTGCCCAGCTCCCGGCGCTTATGATATCCACCGCGACGGGCATGGTGGTCACAAGGGCAGTGTCGGACGGCAGCCTGAACATAGACGTAAAGGCCCAGTTCATGGCGCAGCCCACGGTCCTGATGATCGCCGGCGGGATAATATTCCTGATGGTCGTGATTCCGGGCGGGCCCGTGATACAGCCGATACTTCTTGGCATTGTGCTGCTGCTGTTCGGCTACAGGCTGAAGCGGGCCGAAAAGAAGAAAAAAATGGAAGCCCAGATGCAGGAAGAGGCTTTTGCGCCGGAAGAGTTCGACGAAAACGCTTATTTCAAGGACATAAACAACATATATTCCCTTCTCAACATTGAGCCTATTGAAATGGAGTTCGGATACAGCCTGATACCGCTGGTCGACGAAAACAGCGGGGGCAACCTGATAAACAGGATCATCATTTTCAGGAGGCAGTACGCGCAGGAGATGGGTTTTGTGGTGCCTTCCGTGAGGCTGAGGGACAGCGCGTCGCTCAATGCGAACCAGTACCTCATCAAGATGAAGGGCGAGCCGATTGCAAGAGGCGAAGTGCTTGTGGACTACTACCTTGCACTGGAGCCGGCAGAGCCGACAGGGGAAGTGGACGGGATCGAGACTGTCGAGCCCGCTTACGGCATCCCCAGCAGGTGGATCACGCTGGACAAAAAAGAACTGGCCGAAATATACGGGTACACCGTTATAGACCCGCTTTCAGTGATGCTCACCCATCTTACCGAGACGATTAAGAGGAACCTGCACGAGCTGCTTACCAGGGCGGAAGTCATACAACTCGTTGAAAACGTGAAGAAAGCGTCGCCGGAGCTGGTCGAGGAAGCGATACCGGGCATCGTCTCTTACGGAAACCTTCAGAAGATATTGTACAGCCTGCTGAAAGAAGGCGTGCCGATCCGCGACATGGCGACCATACTCGAAACGGTGGTGGACTCGGCAAACATTACAAAGGACCTGGACGTCATCACGGAAAACGTCAGGATGGCGCTAAAGCGCACGATAACCAGGAAATTCAATGAAAACGGTCAAATCAAGGTGATAACCCTGGATGCCGAGGTTGAAAAGTCCATTTTGGCGGGGCTAACCAGGAGCGAGCAGGGCGTATACCTGGCCCTCAACCCTGATTTGATTCAACGGATGATAGAGCAGTTGAAGGGCCTGCTGGCCAAGTTCGTAAACTTTTCGCAACCGCCGGTCATATTGACCAGCCATGTGATTCGAGTCTATTTTTATAGGTTGATCGAACAGTTTTACCCAAACGTGGCAGTCCTCTCTTTCAGCGAAATATCAAACGACGTGCAGATACAGGCAATCGGCAATATTCAGGTATAGCAGACGCGGGGAGACATGAACCAGGAAAGAGCATACGCAGAGAAGACAAACGACGAACTACTGCTGGAGTTCCTGAAAAACAGGGACATATGCGCCAAGCAGGAGCTGGTGCTGAGGTACAGCTACATCGTTAAGACCATCGCCATGCAGATGCGCGGTGTCTACATCAGTTTTGCGGAAATGGACGACATAGTCAACGAGGGCATCATCGCCCTGATGGGCGCGCTTGAGAAGTTTGACCCATCCAGAAACGTCAAGTTCGTAAGCTACGCTTCGCTTCGCGTGAGGGGCGCCGTGATAGATTTCGCCAGGAAGCAGGACTGGGCGCCGAGAAGCGTGAGGAAGACGGCAAAGGAGATAGACAGCGCGGCGGGGGAGCTTTACATTGAACTGGGCCGATCGCCTACGGAGCACGAAGTGGCGGCGAAAATGGGGCTCGAAATCGACAAGTACAGGAAAGCCCTGGGAGACACGAGCCTGTACAACCTGCTTTCGCTGGACGCCCTCCTAGACGAGTCCCAAGGCGGCGCCGGGGACGTGGCAGACGGTAATGCCGGCGACGGGCCAGACCAGAAACTACAGAAAGCGGAGCTCTACGCGGTCCTGAAAGACGCCATAACGGAGCTCAACCCAAAAGAGCAGCTCGTGATATCCCTCTATTACAGGAAAGAGCTCAACATGAAGGAAATAGCGAAAGTGCTTGAAGTGAGCGAGCCCAGGATTTCGCAGATCCAGTCGAACGCCATAAGGCGGCTGCGCAAAGCGCTTGAAAAATATTTGGAAAAATAAGGAGGCGGACATGTTCAGAGGGTTCTACACTTTGACGTCAGACATGCTGACGCAGCAGAGGCGGCTCAACGTCATAAGCAACAATATGGCAAACGTGTCCACGCCGGGGTTCAAAAAGGACACCCTTGTGACGACGACCTTCGACGAGCGCCTGGCCATAAGGACCGGGAGCGTAGACAAAAGCAGCAAGACGCAGCTGGGCGGCGTGGCGATGATGCGCGTGGCCGACGAAAAAGTGACGGAGTACGAGCAGGGCAACTTCGACGTCACCGGAAGGCCTCTTGACGTCGCCATCGCGGGCGAAGGCTTTTTCGAGGTGCAGACCCCGACAAGCGGGATCGTCTACACGCGAAACGGTTCGTTCACCCTCGACGAGGAAGGGTACCTGTACCTCCAGCACATAGGCAGGGTCCTGGGCGACGACGGCGAACCCATACTGCTGAGGACAGACAAGGTGTCGGTCGAGACGGACGGCTCTGTGGTGTACGAGGAGACCGGCGGCAGGCTGGGCAAGCTCAGCGTTGTGAATTTCGTAGACTACAGCCAGCTGGAAAAGACGGGGGAAGGGATGTTCACAAACCAGAACGGGGCGAACGCAGTCAGTGTGGACCTGCCCGACGTGAGGTGGAAGATGCTTGAACGCTCAAACGCCAGCGCCATGGACGAAATAGTCGCCATGATCACAAGCCAGCGCGCGCTTCAGAGCGCCGGCGAGGTTTTGCGCATGTACGACCAGCTGATGCAGAAGGCGGCAAACGATATCGGAAGGATTTAGGTCGGAAGGAATTAGTCGGGAGGATTAAGGAGGCAGAGCGCTATGGACTTGTCTTTTTACACTGCGGCCGTAGGGGCGAACGCCCAGCAGGGCAGGATGAACGTAATTGCAAACAACCTTGCCAACATCAACACGGAAGGGTACAAATCCCAGAGCGCCGGCTTCGTGGACCTCTTGTACAACAAATACTACAAGGCTGCCACTAAAGACCCGGAGACCGGGTGCGGCGCCAGAGTGGAAAAAACGGACATCCTCTACGAGCAGGCGGGCACAATGCCCACAGGCGGCGCGTTCGACTTCGCCATCTCGGGGGAAGGGTTCTTCGCGGTGTACGATCCGGGCACTGGGGATGTTTTTTACACGAGGAACGGCCATTTCTCAATGTCGAACTACGGGGAAAACCTGTTTTACCTGGTGGACGACGAGAAGCGCCTTGTCCTCAGCAAGGACTTCAACATTATACGCATCGACCCAAGCGAGCAAAACCAGGAGCCCGACATCGGCGTCTTTGATTTCAACAGCAAAGAAGGGATGCTGCTCAAGGGCAACAACAACTACATGCCGGTCGACAAGAACGGTTCGCCGTTTTTAAACGAAAGGGCTGTGCTTGCACGCGGCAGGCTGGAAATGAGCAACGTGGACCTTGCTTACGAGATGAGCCGGGTAATAGAAACGCAGCGGGCGTACCAAATGACGCTGAAGATGGTGCAGACGTCAGACGAAATCGAGCAGACGATCAATAATTTGAGGTAGGGGCAGCGCTATGAATGAAGAAAACAAGCCGAATTTTGAAGTCAAGGTAACGGCAGACAATTTGTCGGTGTACGTCAGGGTCTTCGACGACGGCATCGCCGCAAGCGAAATAACCGTAAACGAAGCAGACATCATATCCCTGATCGACAAGCGGGGCATAAAATACGGCATACTTCACGACGAAATACGGGAGTTCTGCAGCAGGCAGAACTATTTCCAGTGGCACAAGGTCGCTTTTGGCACCCGTGCAACAGACGGTGAAGACGGGTCGTACACCCTGACCTTCGACAGCGGCAACACGGGACCGAAGCAGAGGGAGGACGGGAGCGTCGATTACAGGGAGCTTGGGCTGATCAAAAATGTATACGAGGGAGAGGTGCTTTGCAACATCGTGCTCCCGAAAGCAGGGATAGACGGGACGAACGTGTTCGGCGGCGTCATTCCGGCAAAACAGGGGAAGCCCGCCACAGTTGGCGCAGGCAACAACGTATTGCTCACAGACGACAAGACGGAGCTGCGGGCCGGCACTGACGGCTGCGTGTATTTCAAAGGCGGCAAGGTGTACATCGAAGAAGCGTACAGCGTGAAATCCGACGTCTGCCTGAAGACCGGGAACATAAACTTCAACGGAAGCGTCCACATAGCAGAAAGCGTGCGGCAGGGGTTCATAGTGACGGCGCAAAAGGACATCTACGTCAAAGGGCTGGTGGAAGGGGCGCATCTCGTAGCGGGAGGGAACATCGCCATCGTCGGCGGGATTACTGGCATGAACACCGCAAAAATTGAAGCCGGAGGAGACATCACGGTGAAATTCATCGAAAACGCCAACGTGACCTGCGGCGGCAACGTTACGTGCGACATCATACTGATGTCGGAAGTCAAAGCAGAAAAATCGATCATCATGAAGGGCGAGAGGGCTGCCATAATTGGCGGCAGGGTCCTGGCGGGCGAACAGATAAGCGCCAAGACGCT
>WRJV01000183.1 GCA_009778415.1 Clostridiales bacterium
CGGCGCTGCCGTCTCTGCTGCCCTTGGAAACTTCTCTTACGCTCCAAAATATCACGACTCTGCCTTTGATTACATGCCGATGCCCCATGCAAAGGTGCTCGTGGTCGACGACGTGGAAATGAACCTTGAGGTTGCTGCTTGTTGCCTTGAGCCCTACGGGATGCGGGTCGACTGCACTGACAGCGGCACAGACGCAGTGCGCAGGGTCAAAGACGGCGAGCCACGGTACGACCTGATTTTAATGGACCATATGATGCCGGGGATGGACGGGATCGAAGCCGTGCGCACCATCCGTGAAATCGGCACAGAATACGCACTGTCCGTCCCGATTGTCGCCCTGACCGCCAACGCCCTTTCGGGCAACGACAAAATGTTCGCCGACAACGGGTTCCAAGGCTTCCTTGCCAAGCCCATCGACCTTATTAAGCTTGACGCAGTCCTGCGCAGGTGGGTTTGCTGATTTTGCGCAAAATAAGATATCTTATTTTGTTGACTTTCAACAAAATGCGGAAAAACTTACCTTATCAACGAGTTTGGCTCGGAGAATTATAAAAATGTTGTGTACATCAACTTTGAGGAAAAGAACGAATACAGGAACATTTTTGACAATGATCTAAACCCGCGAAGAATTATTGAAATACTTTTGCGAAAGCGCCCCGGAATACCACGTCGTCGCAGCAGGTTCCCTTTTGGGGGTCGCCATAGCCGAGAAGACCTCGTTCCCTGTGGGCAAGGTGGATTTCCTTACTCTCCGCCCTATGAATTTCGAAGAGTTTTTATTGGCAAATGACAAAGAAAATTGGGTCGAACATATTGTTCAAGGCAAAGACTATTCGCTTCTTGAGCACCAGTTGCGTGATTTGCTGAAGAAATACTATGTTGTAGGCGGCATGCCTGCTTGCGTTAAAGCATGGGTCGAAACAAAAAGCATAGAGAAGGTCGAGCAGGCGCAGGACTCAATACTGACAAGCTACGAAAAAGACTTCGCCAAACATGCACCAAAAACTGAATATCCAAAACTGACCGCTATTTGGCATTCTATTCCAAACCAGCTGGCAAAAGAAAACACGAAGTTCATATTCAGCCAAGTTAAGAACAGCTGGCGCGCAAAGGATTTGACCGATTGAGGTTAAAGCTGACAAAATAGCCCATGCCCAGTCAATTACTTCTTACCGCAACAAATACAAGCCCGCGAAATCGCTTGCCACCGCAATGGAAACAAACGATTTGCCGCTTTACCTGCTTTGGACGCTTAAAGAATGGCTGAACCCCAAGAGCCAATAACCAGCGTTTGCTCAGCCGAGTATCTCCCGCACGATAGCTTCAATATGTGTCTCCGTGGTGTCTATCAGGAGCGTGTCCAGATCGTTTTCCTTTATAATAAGCTGCAACTCAGTGCAGCCAAGCACCAGTGCGTCGGCCTGGTGGCTTTCCAGCGTTCTTTCCGCAATTTCCAGCATTGTCTTCTTGTCTTCTTCAAGCACGATGCCGGCTTCCAAGTTGGGGAAAATGATGTTGTGAATCCTATGCCGATCCTCTTCGCTTGGCATGATTGCTTGAATTCCGTATTTAGCGCAGGCCTTTGGATACATGTCACTTACCATCGTGAACCACGTTCCAAACACTACGACCTTTTCGCAGCCTTTTGCCTTCATGAATTTGCACGCTTCGTCTATTATCCCTATGACTGGGATTGGTGATTTTGCTTGGATTTCGTCATAAACGATGTGTGCCGTGTTTGCGGAAATTGCTGCAAATTCAGCCCCTGCCCCATGCAAAGTCCGAATGGATCGGATAAAAAGCTCCGCGAAATTGCCCCAGTCTTCGCGCACTGACAGATTGTACGCATCGGCAAGGTTTAAGCTGTCGATGACCATCGGCGGATTGTCGCCGCTTATTGCTGTCTTTTCCGCCCGCTGGCGGTATTCGTCATTTATTCGTTTGTAGTACACCAGTGTGGATTCCGGGCCGACTCCGCCCACAAGTCCAAGTTTTTTCATGGTTCGTTCTCCGTATGGTAGTTTGTAGTGGGTAGTTGGTAGTTGGTAGTTGGTAGTGGGTAGTGGGTAGTTGGGGGTTAGAATGCGACGAAGAGCAGGGTGCCGTCGCTGCCGCTTTCTGTTATGTAGAAGCGTTTCGCCGTGCCGCTCTTGTCAACATACGTTATTCCCCTGTGCGGCATAGTCCCTTGGGCCAGCCAAGTTGTTACGAACGGCGTCTCAGGCAGCAGCTCGTCTGCGGTATACAGTACTTTTTCCTCAAAAAACTGTACTTCTGTGCCGCTTTCCTTGAAACCAACTTCAATGTATTTGAAATCTTTTACCGCCACATCTGTCGAAATGATCATTTTTACGGAGTTTTCGTCTCTGTAATCAACGTCAATGAATTCATAGAAAGACGTATAGTTGGCCAGAATCTCCATTGAGAAATAGTCAATGTTAAGGTCAGCTTCCCCGGTTTTGGCAGCAGGCGAGCTGGAGCAGCCAGCGGAAAGCAACATGGCAAAAATCACCATGGCACACAGTAGCGTTCTAATTTTTTTCATAGTTTTCACATCTCCTTTATCAATTGGCAATACACTTCGCATGCCTCTTCGATTTTGTTCACTGCGCATTTTTCGTCAGTCATATGCGCCAATTTGTAGTCCCCCGGGCCAAATCCAATAGTGGGTATGCCCATTGCCACTGGGGTTATCGCGTTTGTGCCGAAATCCCAAAAATCAAACCTGTCCGGCGCACGGGCGTATACGTTCCAGTATGCCCTGATTAGCGCAAGGGTCAGGGGGTGATCCTCTCCTATAGTCCATGGTTCGTGCATGGGCACATACTCCAAAGCCTTTCCCTTCCAAGTAGTATGGTGCAGAGTTCCGGGCTCCCAATCGGCGTCTTTGCCACTGATCAAATGCTCCATTTCATTTCCTACAAGCGACAGCGTCTCCCCCAAGACCAGCCTTCTGTCCAAGTAAACCGAGCACTCGCTGGGAACGGCGTTGAGCGAAGCGCTGACGCAGGAAATGTCAGACAAGGCAATTGTGCCGCAGTCTTCGTTTTCTCTGTGCAAAGACCTGTTCAATGCATCGACTCTTGATATGATTTCCGCCATCTCGTAAACGGCGTTGACGCCTTTGTCCGGTGCCGAGCTGTGTGCCGAAACACCATGGGTTTTGATCCTGACCTGAGCCTTGCCCCGGTGCCCAAGCACAATCCTGTTGTCGCTTGGCTCGCATATGATGCAGAAGTCCGGCCTTAGTAACAGGTCTTTATATAGGTGCTTGAGGTTTTCTCCGTCACAGTATTCTTCACAAACCGTCCCCGTTACGTAGATGGTTTTGCCATTCGTGAAACCTGACTCTCTCGCTTGCGCCGCAGCGTAAACGCTTGCGCACAGTGCGGATTTCATGTCGACGCTTCCACGCCCCCACACATGGCCGTCTGCAATCTTGCCCGAGAACGGCGGGATTTGCCAGCTGCCCGGGTCGTTGGCCATGACGGTGTCCAGATGCGAATCAAAATGAACGATCTTCGCACCGTCCCCGATTTTCCCGACCACGTTGCCTGTCCCGTCGATGAACGCTTCGTCATAACCGAGCCGTTCCATTTCCTTCAAGACAAATTCTGCGTATTCGCCCTCCTCATCGGAATAGCTCCTTATTTGTATGGATTTTTGCACAAATGCCAATAAATCTTTCGCTTTATTCATTTGAAAGTTCCCCTTCTGTGTTGACGACTAAAATCACAGAATCTGAATTTAGCCGAAGCTGCTCCTTCATATCTATATATGCGGCGTTTGACAGCACCTCTTCGATGAAACCAAGGCCAACCGCCCCTGACTCCCCAGCGCTGAACCTGGCATCGCTTCCGATGGGGTTTTTTGCCCTCTGCATGCCCCTTTCCGTAACGCTGTCTTCGCATTTTATGAAGCAGTCCGCCTTTGACGCTATCAGCGGGAACACGGCAGGGTTCGCTTCCCCGCAGTTCAGCCCCGCCATCACTGTGTACGGCTCGCCGCCGATGCACACTGCCCTGCCCTGCCTCACGGATTCATAAAAACAGGCGACGCAGCTTGCCTCAATAATTCCTATGAACGGCAGATCGTCCTTGTACATGTGGCGCAGGTACCAAACAACTCCGCCGGCAAAGGAGCCGACCCCGGCCTGGACGAACACATGCGTGGGCTTTTCGCCCATTTGGTTTAGCGCCTCCCTTACAAGGGTGGTGTAGCCCATCACAATGTTGTTTGGTATTTCGGTATACCCTGGCAGCGCCGTGTCCTGAACCAAAACACAGCAGTGCTCTTTCGCGTATTCTGCCGCATATCGGACTGTGTCGTCGTAGTTCATGTCCGTAACGATCACCTTGGCCCTGTGCTCCTCTATCGCTTTTACCCTTTTTTGCTCGCTCCCCTTTGGCATAAAAACAATCGCTTTGTGGTTGTTTGCGTTTGCATACCAAGCGACGGCCTTGCCATGGTTGCCGTCCGTGCAAGTAACAAAAGTCAACTCGCCTTGGCTCTGAGGTTGCGCGGCTCGCTCAACGATCCTGCTCATGGCGTAGCTTGCCCCAAGCCCTTTGAACGCTGTCAGCCCAAAGCGGCAGGATTCGTCTTTGACGCAGATTCTTTTGACATGAAGCGCTTTTGCAAGAGCAGCCAAGCTGTGCAACGGAGTTTCTTCATACTCCGTCATCGAGGTATGAAAAGCGAACGCATCTTGAAAGTTTTCCGGCAAACCGAAGCTGTCTGCTTGATTTTTCTGTTTGTTCGCTAATATTTCTATGTGTGCCATGTTTCACCTCCCGACACGGCGATTATACCACACTGTAGGCTCTGTCCGCAACTGGTAAATGCAAAGCAAAGCAGGAGGCCTTGTAGAAAAATTAAATTATTTATACATTTTATCATAAAACCCTACAAAATGAATAGCTCATAACGAACTATTAAAATAGCTGTTAATTGAAAACTAAGACATTATTATATGTAACCACGATGTAACCAATCTGTGGTATAATGATAGCCAATAATAGCAAAGCAAGCACAACAGAATGTAATTCAGTAAAGGAGGTGTGAACACAAATAGGCGGATGCGCCTAAACATTCGTACAGGGTAACCACGTCCACAACAGCAAAACGCGGCTGAAAACAGAGAACCCCAACTCCAGAACAAAAGAGGCAGCAAATTATTCAGGATAATGGAGAGGAGGAGACTCAAATTGAAAGTAAAACATAAGAATCTGCTTGTTGTGTTGGTTGCGGTTTTAGTGCTGAGCATCTGTGCAGTGCCACTTACGGCATCTGCTTCAGAGCCCACGACGATCACTGCTGCAACTTGGCCACAACTTCAAAGCGCATTGCAATACGCAGCGCAAAACCCCAATGAAGACGTAGATATACACGTTACGGCAAGCTATAGCATTAGCGGCAGGATAACAATCCCGGCGAATGTGTATTTTTTCATTGACAGCAACGTGACATTTGGAGCCAACGGAGGGAACAACGGGATCGACAACTATGGTGTAATGTTCATCCGCGGTACGCTCAACCATTCAAACAACATCAGGAACTTCGGCTGGGCCTTTATTGATGGCGGAAAAGTCACCGGCAACCTTAACTTCTTGCTAGGCAACGGTGGCGACTATGAAGACATACGAAACAAATGGACAGTAATATTCGAAGGATATGGCGGCACTTTTGCGAACGGCTTGTCTAGGATCACTGTCACAGTTCCGAAAAGCCCCGAACAGCCGGTGCCACAACCTGCAGACCCAACTAACGGCTGCAACGGCTTGGTAGGTTGGTTCACTACGTCGACCGGCGACACCGAATGGGATTTCGCAACAAACGTAACTGGCAACCTAACATTGTACGCTAGGTGGGAGCCCGGTGCTCACACTTGGGATGCCGGAGTAGCCACTACGCCCGCGACCTGCGAAGGCGACGGCGTGATGCTGTTCACTTGCACGGTGTGCGGCGAAACCAAGACCGAAACCATCCCGGCCATCGGACACGCCTGGACAGTGACGGTGGTCCCGCCGACCTGCACGGAAGACGGCTACACCTCCCACGTCTGCGCCAACGACCCGGCCCACAACTT
>WRJV01000184.1 GCA_009778415.1 Clostridiales bacterium
AACACCAAACCAGACGGAAGCGGCACGTCATACGAAAACGGCGAAGAAATCGTCGTTGACGAGGACATCACGCTTTACGCCCAGTGGGAGCCGCTTAAAGGCACATTTGAATTGAAGAAAGTAGTTGTTGACGGCGAGACGGCATTTGCTATCACGGCTTGGCTTGACGCCAATGGCCATGACGTCGACAGCATCCTGAAAGACATCAGCTTTGCCCTGTACAATTCCGACAAGTTTGGCAATATGGGCAGCAAGGCAGCAGACGGCTCGCTCTCCGGCAGCATGATCACCTTCTCGCCGGAAGTCGGTGCAGGATGGTACCTCGTCCACGAAGAGATGGGCGCATTGGCCTCGGCAGTCTTTGGGCCAGCCGACGATTTGCTTGTCTACTTCAACGGGAAAGCAGTCACGGGCAACAGCAGCGATTTTGACTACAGCGTCTTGTACACCCTTGGCTACAACACCAGCTCTATCATAAATCTGGGATACCCCGGCCTCAACCAGAACGGCGAAGTGTTCCCGATCTGGGCGGTAAACACGGAGTCAGGCCAGACCTACGCCTCTTTCTGCGCAAACGCCGGCTCGATCCGGTTCGCAGGCGACAACGGTCTCGGCTGCAAGGGTTACATGGTTGCGGAAAAATTTGAAGTCAAGACAGACTACCTTGATTTCCTAGCCGCTTACAATTACATCGAAGACAATATGGGTTCGCTGAACGACAACAGGGCTGTTACACAGGTAGTAACCTGGGCACTGCTGGGCGCCATTGACATTGAGGGTGCGCATTTTGCCGATATGGAAGCTGGAAAAGTGAACAAAAACGCCGTCGTCGACGTGCTGACCAATTACAAAGGGTACGTAGGCAATGGCATGATAGTTGACCTGGTGTACATGGTCTGCGAAAACCGCGAACATGACTACTTGTACTGCCAGCCGCAGCTTGTGCCGGTCTACAGCGGCGAGCCTTCGTTTAGCAACTATCCGACCGTCGCAAATAGCACGCTTTCGATTACTGCGGAAGTCAACGCTTACAAAGATGTGTACGAGTGGGTACCTGGCACGAAGACAATTAAGGATACGCTTGTAACTTTCATCGGCAAAAACGGCAACAACGGAAATTACATGGACGACAGAGGGTTTACCGCCGTTGCGGTGGACGTTGCCACTGGCGGCACGTTTGAAATCGCATTTTCAGGCAACGGTAGCCCGAAAGCTCAGGGCGACAGCCAGAAAACAGGTGTCTTCTACACTGTGAAAGTAGTTGGCGGAAAGATCGTCGTCACATTTGACGAGAGTTACGTTTCTTCTTCCGTCACAGTAAAGGCCTATGCTGACATGCCTGTTGGAAAGATTGACAACAGCGGCCACAAAGCTGACAAATCCGGCACAATAGTGCTTGACATGCCGAAGAACGCAGCCGGCACGGTCTATCTGGCGCTGCACATGGAAAGCCTCACTTATTCATGCGATTCAACGGGGAGCTTCGCGTTCGTCGAGAGTATGGAAGTCCCCTACGAGGGCACTCTCGCGCTGACGGTCGCAGGCCCGGATGGCTACGCGTATGCTGCAAACGGTTTTGCCGGTTCGCTTGTGCTCGACTCCCTAATGCCGGGCGAATACTTCGTCACTCTCAGCGGTGACGGGTTTGAAAACCAGACCAAGTCCGTAACTGTAGAGCAGGACGGCACAGCAGCCATAGAGTTCAACATAACTGTACAGTATCCAAACGTATAGATTGGCATGGACTAGGACAATACGACTAATAATGTTCATAAACCGAGGGAAAGGCGCAGGGTTGCGCCTTTTTCTTTTGCGCCGGCGCATTAGCTTGTCCATTGCCCTTGCATATGAAGGACGTGCGTTTTATAATTAACTCGTTGATACAAAACTACGGAGAGATAATATGCAGCTTATCATTAATAATTCAACAAACCCGGCATTTAACCTCGCTCTGGAGGAGTACGCGCTTATGGAAATGAAGCGGGACGTCACCATGCTGTGGCGCAACGAGGCTTCCGTCATCATAGGGTGCAACCAGAACGCAATCGAAGAGATCGACCAGGATTTTGTCCGTCAAAACAGCATTCCGGTTGTCCGCAGGCTGTCTGGCGGTGGGGCTGTTTTTCACGACCTTGGAAACATCAACTTCACCGTAATATGCGAGCTTGAGGACGATGCTTTTGGCAACTACAGGAAATTTGCAGAGCCGGTGTGCGAGTTTTTGCGTGACCTTGGCGTTGATGCCGCTTTTAGCGGGCGAAACGACCTCGTTATTGACGGTGCAAAGTTTTCCGGCAATGCGCAAACGTCCAATGCAGGGCGCATCATGCACCATGGAACCATACTCTTTGACGCAGACATTGCCCGGCTTGCCCGCGCTTTGAAACCTGGCCCGGCCAAAATTGAGAGCAAGGGGGTCAAGTCGGTGCACAGCAGGGTGACCAATGTCTCGGAGCATCTGCAAGAACCTCTGTCCGTGGAACAGTTTTTCGGCCAGCTCGCCGATTTTTTCCGTAAGCGCACTGACGGGCAATACTTGCCAACGGCATCGGACATCGAAGCAGTTCAGCAGCTGGCGGCCGAAAAGTACGACAATTGGGCGTGGAATTTCGGGCACTCGCCCACCTACTCGCATCGCCGGTCAGGGTGCTTCCCCTTCGGCACGGTGGATGTCCGCCTGCAAGTGGAAAACGGCTTTATTAAGGATGCCCACATATTTGGCGACTTTTTCGGGATACTTGAGGTCAAAGAACTGGAATCCCGGCTGATTGGCGCACAGCACAACGCAGAGTCGATCGGCAAGGCGCTTGAAGGGCTAACCTTGAGCGACTACATTCGAGGCGCAACAAAAGAGCAATTCCTTGAACTCGTGTAAAAATACCTTGAGCTTGTGTTAAATTACCTTGCACTAACACATATATATCTATCTGATAACGAAATAATGCATGTTAACAGATAGATATCTTACTATTGACAGATATATTTTTTTTACGTATAATACAGGTAAAACAATTGCAACTTACGGATAAAAATCGCAAATAATAAAGCAGGTGATACGCATATGCATTTAGATGAGAAGAAGATAGGCGAAACGATCCGCCGCCTCAGAATCCGAAAGAAACTGCCGCTTGAGGACGTGGCTGCAAGAGCCAGCCTTTCGCCCATAACCGTCAGGGCGCTTGAACTGGGGCGTGGTTCCACTCTTTCAACGATGCTGAAGGTGCTAAAAGCCATTGACGAGACTGATTTTATCCTGGACTGGGCAGGGAAAAGCACTGAGATCAGCCCCATTCAGATGCTCAGGGATTCAAGAAAGCAGGCAGCCGAGCCCAAACGCGTCTCGCGCCGGCCGGCAAAGGGGTGAGTGCGCATGCCGTTTAGCCATGTGGAAGCCATTGAAGTGCGCATCTTTGGAAAAACCGTGGGTGCTGTTGCCCCCGACTCCCGGGGCAAGCCGTATTACGCATTTGAGTATGCCCCGACTTGGCTGAGGAGCGGTTATTCCATCAGCCCTCTGCACCTGCCTCTTTCTTCCGGCGTTTTTGTTTTTGACAACCTCGCTGAAAACACTTGGTACAGACTGCCGGCGGCCATCGCAGACGCGCTCCCCGATCGGTTCGGAAACAGCCTGATCGACGCAAGATTGGCTGAGAAAGGTTTGACAAGAGATGAGATTACCGCTCTGGACCGCTTGGCGTACACCGGCGACAGAGCGATGGGCGCATTGGAATTCCGCCCTGCTCGCTCCATTGGCAAAGAGCCCAGCATACTGGACTTTGCCGAGCTGGTCAGCGCCGCAAAAGATGCGGCATGCGGATTTACTGGGGCTGACAGCAAAGCGAAGCGCGCGCTGCGCCAGCTGCTTTCAGTTGGAACCAGCGCAGGCGGCGCCAGAGCCAAGGCTGTTGTCAACTTAGATCCAAACACAGGCGCCATTAGCTCCGGACAGCGCCCGGAAAAAGGGAAAGAATCATGGCTGCTCAAATTTGACGGAGTCGAGGGCGGCTCGCCCCTCGGCCCATCGCAGGAATACGGCAGGATTGAATACGCCTATTCGCTCATGGCAAAAGCAGCCGGAATACAAATGACGGATACCCGCTTGCTTCATGAAAACGGGCGCGCCCACTTCATGACAAAGAGGTTTGACCGGACGGACCCGGCATCTGGAGATGCTCCTGCCAAAATACACATGCAAAGCCTTTGCGCAATGGATCACATAGACTACAACCTGATTCACGCCAATCTGTATGATTCGCTGTTTGCGGTCATCCGCCGCTTGGGCATTCATGAGGAAGCCCTGACTGAAGCTTTTCGCAGGATGGCTTTCAACTTCCTTGCCATGAATTGCGACGACCATGCTAAAAATTTCGCTTTTCTGATGGATGAACACGGCAAATGGCAGCTGGCACCTGCTTTTGACGTCACTTTTGCCTATAACTCGAAAAATATTTGGCTGAAGGAACACCTCATGGGCATAGAAGGGAAGTTCACTGGCGTAAGCACGCAAGACCTGCTGCGCTTTGCTGAACGGCACGAAATCCCGTACGCGCGCAAATCGCTTGCCGAAGTAAAGCAGGCTATTGCCATGTGGCCGGATTTTGCGAAGCAGGCGGGGTTGACCGAGGCGTCAAGCTTGCTCGTTCCGAATAATTTTTAGCGACTCCACTGTTGCATCTGAATAATCTCTGATGTCAATGCCTGCCACAGTACCGATCTGGTGGAGCAAATCCAGCACAATGTAGAAAAAGGACAGAATCGCCTCTTCCTGGCTTGAAAATTCTACATCGGACAAATGCCAGTTGTCGTCGCGGTAGGCTATGAACGAAGCCTTGTTTATCGCGCAGCCGATGTCAATGTGGGAGAAATCGGACAAATGCTGCCTGACCGCCTCTGGACTGATTGAGTTGACTGCTAGAATGCCTCCGATGATGTGGGTCAGCTCCCTTGGCGGGCTATATTTGCCCGCATTGATGACGCCTCTCCTCGATCGCACTAGGTCGACGACTGATTTGATCTTGTCGTTTGCGTACCCCAGCGTTTCTTTGTCTATCGTCGGTTTTGATTCAAAAACAGCATAGACGCTTTCGGCGGTTATGAATTTCTCGCCCGCGTCGGTTCCGAAAATCAGAGGGGAGTAGAGAGCTTCATATATGATGATGTCTATCTGGTCGCTGACATTGCCTTTGGCGTCAAAGACAAATCCTTTATCAACGGCGTATTTGCTCGGCAGAAAGCTGCGGAAGAAATCAATCCAAGCGCTCTCGCAATGCTCGCCTTTTGTCACCGGGTGCTCAAGCAAAACGTCCAGCTTGCTTTTCAGGATGCTCTGCTTTGTGTTGAACATCGACTTGATGCTCATTTTTTTGTCTGACATGTTGACCTCCTATTCGATCAGCAGTATACCGCCCATACCAAGCGCAGTCTTCGCTCCAACTCCCGCATACGCAGCGTACCTCAGAAGAAGCGCCATTTTGTCGCGTTGCTCCTGGCTGCCGCCTAGGCGAAGCGTCAACTCGCCTATAAAGCTTGGTCGGGTAATTCCAAGTTCAATCTTGTACTCTGTCGTGCAAAGTTCATACTGCGAGTATGCAACTAGGTCGCACAACTCGAAAACCTCTTCGTTTGGTATGTCGACGCCCTCAAACTTGCGAAGTTTTTCTGCGACGGTGTAAAGCAGCGGTGGCAGCGAGTATAAGTTTGATACCTGCTTGTTGTGCTTGTACGATGCCGGAGACGCTATGACAATTCGGAATTCTTTTGGCAAGGGCTTGCGCAATTGTTCAAGCGATACGGCTGGTTTTTCAATGATGTCCAGCACTGCAATGCCGCCATCTAGGCCTGAAACGTTGATTATCCGAGCTGACCTTGCAGGCTCAAGCAGTGGGGCTGCCGACTCGTGGAGCAACGAAAAACGCAGCACGATGTTGCTCTGCTGAATTCGTGTGAAAAGGCTGAACGGTCGCAGCTCGTCCGATGTGTGCAAGCTTTTTGAATATTCGGCACTGACTTGCGACATGAGCCAAGCGTGGATTTTTACGGCAAGTTCGCAGTTCAGGTTCGTCAGGTTTCTTTTTTGAAGGACAAAATCGACTTGTTTCATGGGCAGACTCC
>WRJV01000185.1 GCA_009778415.1 Clostridiales bacterium
AAAAGGGCCACTCATTCCCCTAACATTGAAAATGAGCCGTTTAACCACGTTGCACGTCAGCAGCGAGGCTGAAAAAAGAGAACCACAACTCCAGAATAAAAGCGGCAAATTTATGTTTCGGAGGTATTTATATGCAAACAAAGAAAAGCAAGATTTTAGCGATACTGCTGTCAGTTGCACTCATAGTGACATTGACGCCGACGCTGGCGGTCTCCGTCTTTGCGGACGACATCACCCAGCGCGAGTACATAGTTTCGCTTATCAAGGACGCCGGCATGAAGGATTCCATGCTCGGCACCAACATCGACAGAGACGCCCTGGCAAAAAGCCTTGGCTTCCTCGACAATTGGGATTACAACCCCACAGCTATAGTTACACCGGAAATTATGGCAGCCATGGACATCGCCATGGCAGACGCCTACAACGGGCTCAAAGCCGCATACAACAAAACCCCTATGGAGCCTTATTTCGTGAACGGAATGGCTCAACCCATCTTCCCGTACGGAAACAACATATACAATGACACAAGCGGCGACGGCGTTGTCCGCTTCATCGTCTATGTTGAGACAGACCTAGACACCGACGGCGACGGCAAGCTCGACTTAGTGAAAACTTTGGTACAGCTGCCAAGGGCTGCGTTGAGCGGCATGAAATGCGCCACGATTTACGAGGCGCGGCCTTACATAGAGGGCTGCAACAGCCAAAGCGTCCCCTCGGGCACGCAGACTGCAGGGAACACCTACCTGAACAACAACCCCGGTTTCAGCCACGAGTCCCTTTATGCGACGCCGCCCGAGCGCGTTCCGGCAGGGGAGACCACTACCGCGGCAATGGCGGCAAACGCCAACTACAGAGACTGGTACTACCGATACAGCTACAGCAGCACCGGCAACGGCAGCGCCAGTAAAGCCAACGGGACCAACAGCAACGAGACAGAGTTCGAGGACCTGAACTGGTACGACTACTTCCTGGTCCGCGGCTTTGCAGTGGTCGAGTGCTCAGGCATCGGCGCTGACGGCTCGGAAGGCTTCACTTCTTGCGGCGCCGACATCGAAATCAACGGGTTCAAAGCCGTCATCGAATGGCTGACCGGAGACCGCAAAGCGTATTCTGACAAGACCAACAACATCGAAGTCAAAGCAGATTGGTCCAATGGCAGCGTGGGCATGACCGGCCGATCCTATGCAGGCACCACTCAGTTCGGTTTGGCGACATCCGGTGTGAAGGGCCTTAAGACCATCGTTCCGGTTGCAGGCATCGCAAGCTGGTACGAATACACCAACGGCCAAGGCGTGCTTGGCAGTTCCGCGTATTCCACAGGCCTGGCATGGTACGTCACAAGCCGTTTGGCTTCTCCAGACTGGAGCGGCGTGTTCAACAGGTATGCAGGTTACTCGCAGCTGATGAGGCGGGAGGAGACAGCCGTCAACGGCGACTACGGCCCGCACTGGGCGCACCGCGACTACACCGTGGACAACTGGTTCAGAGACTGGGGACCGAGCAAAATTCAAATACCGCTGCTGATCGTACACGGCCTCAACGACAACAACGTCAGGCCAAAGCAGTCGATAATGATGTACCAGGCTGCCAAAAAGGCTGGCATGGACGTTAAGTTCATGTGGCACCAAGGCGACCACATGACGCCGACATTCCCGCGCGCCACCCCGAACGCAGCGAGCAGCGGCGCCACGGCAAGGCCATACTCGATGTACTGCGGCGACTACACCTATGACGAATGGCTCAACATGTGGTTTAGCCACCACCTGTACGGCCTTGACAACAACATCATGGAAATCATGCCAAACGTCCTGGCCCAGAACAACGACAGCGGGCAGTGGGTAGGGTACGACTCTTGGGACTGCGCTTCGAATCTGATCCTGGACAACGACTACCGCGTCAAAACCGCTAGGGCTTATTCAGGGGTGGAATATGAAGAGCCGGTGAACACCGAAGTCGAATACCCGATCCCGGGCGATTTTTCGGCTGAAGCAGCATTGGCCGACGATGCAGCAGATGAAGGAACCATTGTGGCGGTTGCAGCCGCAGACGGCGACTTCACAGTCATCAACAGCGCCAACGGCAACAGCACTTGGACAGGCTTCCTCAACGCCCCCACAGCGGGCAGCACTCTTTACGAGATAACGCTTCCTGAGGACGTTACCGTAAAGGGCGTCGTGGAAGTCCATTTCAGGGCAGCAATCAGCTCCTTGGGCAGCAGCGCCGGCGACCCGCTCAGGGTACACGCCAAGATAGTCGAAGTTGCGGCGCCGGGCACCAACATCAAGTACTACGGCAGCAACACCATGGGCTCTGCCCCAAGCGTCGTTTCTGTCCAAGCCGGAGGAGCTTGGCAGGGCGGCGGCGTTGGCAGCTTCAACCTGGTCAGGTTCGGCCAAGTTACAAACGGCACTTACAGGGAACTCGGCAGGGGCTGGATGGACCTGTGCAACCCGAAGGCAAAATATGACAGCTACACGGCTGCCTACGCAGACAGGATCGTTCCAAGGGATCACCTGGGCGAATTCTACGACTACACCATTTACATGCAGCCAACCGTGCATACCGCCAAGAAAGGCAACAGGCTTGTCTGCTTCCTTACCACAGGGAGCACCGCCCCTGCTGCTTACACCGGCAACAGCGCGTTCACCTTCACCGTGGACAACGAAGCCAGCTACGTGGTCGTTCCGGTAGGCAAGCCGGAAACCGCGCTCCGTGCATACGTCAACGCGGACGCTTTGAGCGACATCGCCAAAGACGTCGAGTACACCCTGTCCGTCAGCGACGCAGTGAACCTGCTGTCGCTTGAAGTGACATTCAAAGTGGACGGAAGCATGCTGGCAGGCAAAGACATCGAATGCTTGAACGGCTTTACTACGGTTGACGGCATCCAATGGGCGTATGCCGGCGGCGACACTTGGAAAGGGACAGTTACGCTGGGCTTCCCGGCAGGGGAAAGCGAGGGCTTAACTTCCTACTTCCCGACCGACATAGCGAAATTCGTCTTCTCTCCGAGGGCAGTTGGCGATGCGGCGTTTGAGCTGACCAATATCAAGGCGGTCGGCCTTGTCGGCGACTTGACTGAGTACATCAACGCCAAGATTGAAGTCGGAGAAGCCACAACGAACATCGACCAGAGGGTGTTCTCGAAGTACGACCTGAACAGGGACAACAAAGTAGACGCGCTGGATCTTGGCATCATGCTGCTCTACTGCGGATTCAACACGAGCACCCCGGGATGGAGTACATTGGTCAAAGTCAATGATTCCAGAGGCGTCGGAGTCACGGCCAGCATGTGCGACGTGAACGATGACGGCATCATCGACATGCTCGACCTGCTAGACCTTTTCATCCATTACACAAAATAGCGCCGGCTGCGGGAATCTGCTGAGTTAATTTCCACAGGCGAACAAAAATCATGATTAATTGGGCGGTGCCCATCGCATGTTGCGGTGGGTGCCGTTTTTCGTCAATTTACCCAAAAATAAAAAAACTTTGAAAATTTTGCACAAATGCTAGACCCGGAGCTGATTTATGGTATAATGGACATAATTTATCATATATCAGCTTAATGTTATTAATTTAACATTTCAAAGTATTATCAACAGTAGAAAGGGGTGATAAAAAAGGCAAAACATTGGTTAACCGCGTCCCAAAAAAACGCGGCTGAAAACGGAGAGCCCCGCCTCCAGAAGAAACGGGGAAAATAACAAAAAGGAGTGTAAAAAACATGAAGCGAACAACCGCAATAGTCTTGACGCTGCTGCTCTTGCTCGGAACCGTCTCAGCCCAAGCGTTTGCAGACACGCAAGAGGCTGACACAAATGAATTTGCGGCTCTTCAGGTGGCCGAAGCCGAGACAGACGAATTGAATGCCCTGTCACCATATGACGAGATATGGGAGTTGCTTCTTCCGGAGCCGACATCGACGCTTGACAATGAAAGAATAGTTTTGGCAAAATACCTGCTTGCAAAAAAAGGCTATGGCCAAGGCTATAATCCAAGCGTTGCCAACAGCGCCGACCTTGCGTTTGGCCCTGTTGTAGGCACCGGCAACCTCACCGGCGACACGATATGGGGCCAGTTCAGGGTAGGTGCCGCTTACGCAGACGACCCGGAAATGAAAACGCTGATAGACGCGCTGTACAAAGCCGAGGCGCTTTTGTGGGCATTCAACTGCTCTGACGTCTACACAGGAGACCCTGCGGCACCCGTTACAAGGAGAAGCGCCACATTGCTCAGCAATTTCAACACGAGATACGGCCGAATTTCAAGCGCTTCAGGCTTGAACCGGCCGGATTTGCTGAATCTGCCAGAAGTAGTTGCAGCCCGCGCCCTCTATACCACGATGAACACCTACGCCTCATCGATGAACTTTAGCGCACTGGATACCGCAGAGGCCAACGCCGGCACGGCGGTACGGAATATGATTACCAATATGAATCCAAACGACAAAGCGCAGGTCGCCGAGGCAAGAGCTGCATTCGACGCGCTGGCGCCGTACGGCAAGGCGCGCGTGACGAATTATGAAACGCTTAAAAAAGCCGAAGGCATTGGCGGCGAAATACCGGCCAACCTCAAAAACGTGAGCCAGCGCGCCCCAAGCAACGGGCAGGGGTACACCACAGCCCAATGGGTTGCCTCATCTGACAAAATAAAGGGCTGGCTTCCGAACGTTTCAGTAGACCACATATGGATTGCCGGCATGCTGGATGGCTACAACAGCTGGAACGGCTTGGCCGGAGTCAGGATAAACGTTGACTTCAACACCATAGCAACTGACGGGAAGTACGCTCCTCCGGGGTACGAGCCGTTGACGCAAGCACAATGGCTGGAGAAGCACATCAGCTTTGGCATGGCCGGGACCGGCCGTCCTACGCATTTGGAATTCCTTGACGCCTTTGACAAGAATGGCATTGGCGTTTACCTGCAGATTGAGAACGGCTATGCAGACACGATAACGCTGATGGACATATACAGAGACATATTTCAAATCGACAAGCATCCGTCGGTGAAGGGCTTCGCGGTAGACGTAGAGTGGTATTTCGGTTTCTGTGACGACACGGGCATACCTGTTCCCAATGCGGTGGCGCAGAAATGGAACGAGCACCTGTATCAAACATGGGGGCCGGGTTATCGGATGATACTGAAGCACTACAACATTAACGCGTTGCCGTACACGTATCGCGGCGGCGAGGCAGGCAAAAGCGAAAAGATCATATTCTGCACCGACAGTCAGGGAACCAACAGCACGCTTGACAACATTGTCACAGGTTTTCACACTTGGGCGGCTCAATTCCCGGACAACCCGGTAAATCGGCAGACAGGCTACGCCGTTGACAGAAACTGGTTCTGGGGCCTTCAGGCGCCGACTGTAAAGTCTCTGGCTGTAAGGCTGGCAGATTGCGCGGCAGCTTCGCCGGATCAGGAAATTCAAGTGACGGTAACGCAGGCGTTGTTCAACGACCCAGCTGTGTTCTGGATGGGGACCGACGCGCAGGCGGCGTCTGCTTTGAACACGACATTAAACATGCTGAGCCCGACCACGACCGTTTCCGGCCACCCAGGGTATCGCTTCAGCCGCGGAACCGCTACGCTGGCGGACGCTATTTTTGTGTTCAACGCGCGCGAGGCGTACAATGCGCTGCCGGACAAGTCAGCCGTGACTGCTGCCAACCTGGCCAATCTCGTGCAGTACGAGCCGGTGGCTGTCGATGTCCGCATAAAAGCGCTTCCGCCATTGGCAATTCTGGCATACTCAACAGACAGCGACACAGTTTACGATATCTGGGACACGTATCAGGCACTGACAGCCGGGCAAAAGGCTGCTGTGAAGGAATTTGAAGCTTTGCTGGCAGCCAAGGCCAGAATAGATGAATTTTACGCATTGAGCGTGCCTCCCCCCACTTTGCCTGTGCTGTTCGAGAACGGAAAGTGGGCGCCGGAGCTGGGCGAGATCACGGCGCAGACGCCCCGCTCAATCAACGGCGGCTACATGTGGTCGTACGACAAGGGCATGATCCGCCTGACGAACGACGTGAGCGGCCCGATATCCACGGGCGGCCAGAACAGCATACCGTTCAGGTGGCAGTTCCAAAACACCATAGACATAAGGGG
>WRJV01000186.1 GCA_009778415.1 Clostridiales bacterium
TTTTCACTTGCGCCAGTCGTTTAAAAAGTTTCAAACAACGCATTATTTCTGTTATCATTTGCGGTTGCAAATGATATAATAACAGAGATCAATGTCGAAAGGAGTGAATGCGTATGGCAAAAGAAGATCTGCTTTATTTGGGCGGCAAAACGGCAGTGGTAACCGGCGCGGCTTCCGGAATTGGCCTTGGCACTGCCGAGCTGCTTAGCCGGCACGGCGCTAAAGTCGCAATGGTCGACATCAGCCCGCAGGGAGAGCAGGAGGCCGCACGCCTGCAAGGCATGGGGCGCGAAGCGGCGTTTTTTCAATGCGACGTCCGCGTCGAGGAACAGGTGGCACGGACAGTGTCGGCTATCTGCGATAGGTTTGGCGGGATCGACGTACTGTTCAACAACGCCGGCGTCACTGTGCGCAAAACGGTCAAGGACTTAACCGAACAGGAATGGGATTTTGTGCTGGATGTGGGGCTTAAGGGGACTTTCCTCTTCTCAAAGCACACAATCCCCGTAATGGAGGCCCGCGGGGGCGGGAGCATCATCAACGCAGGGTCAGGCTGGGGCCTGAAAGGCGGCAACCTAGCTGCGGCATACTGCGCAGTTAAGGGCGGCATCGTCAATTTGACCAGGGCGATGGCCATAGACCACGGCCCTGCCGGCATCCGCGTCAACAGCGTCAACCCCGGCGACACGGACACAGCTATGCTCCGCGACGAGGGCGTTCAGACAGGCGCGGCACTGGACGCTGCCACAATGGAAACATACCTCGCGGACTGCGGCGCGGACAGGCCTCTTGCCCGCATCGGCATGCCGGAAGACATAGCAAAAGCGGTGCTGTTTCTGGCAAGCGACATGTCCAGTTGGGTTACCGGCGCCGCTTTGTCGGTTGACGGAGGCGGCAACGCCTGACCGGCTCAAAACACAAGAAGGAGGACAATATGTTACAAGGTTTTAAACGCCACCCCTACATCCCCAACTCCGAACCGTCCGTCGAGGCGGCTATGCTGAAAGAGCTGGGCCTTAGCTCGCTCGAGGAGCTGCACGCAGAGGTGCCGGAGGAGATCAAGCTCAATGACAGCATGAACCTTCCGCCAGCGTTTGCTTCGGAAATGGAGCTGAAAAAGCATGTCAGCGGCTTGCTCCGCAAAAATGCCAACTGCGATGACAACCTGAATTTCCTTGGCGCGGGCTGCTGGCAGCACTACGTCCCAGCCGTCTGCGACGAAATCAACGGTCGAGGCGAATTCCTGACTGCCTACGGCGGCGAATCCTACAACGATTTCGGCCGTTTCCAGTCCCTGTTCGAGTATGAGAGCCTCGTAGCTGAGCTGGTGGACATGGAAGTGGTCAACGTCCCCACATTCGACTGGTCCCAAGCTGCGGCAACCGCGCTGCGTATGGCGGGGCGCATCAACGGGCGCAAGCGGCTGCTTGTTCCAGCCACCCTAGACCCGCAAAAATTGATGGTCCTGAAAAACTACTGCCAGCCCAGGCACCAAGTCGAGCAGGTAGCATACCAAAAAGACAGTGGCCTTATGGATTTGGGCGACCTCAAATCCAAACTGGGGCAGGACGTGGCGGCAGTCTACTTTGAAAACCCCTCGTACCTGGGCTTCATCGAAACCCAGGCAGAGGAAATCGCTGCGCTGGCTCACGCAAGCGGCGCGGAGGTGGTTGTCGGCGTCGACCCCATCTCCCTCGGTGTACTGGCGCCGCCGGTCAGATACGGCGCTGACATAGTGTGCGGCGAGCTGCAGCCTTTGGGCATGCATATGAGCTACGGGGGCGGGCTGGCTGGCTTCATAGCCACAATGGACGACCCTAAGTACGTGATGGAGTACCCGTCGCGGCTGTTCGGCATATGCCCCACTGCAGTGCCTGGCGAATACGGTTTCGGCGACGTGGCATACGATCGCACTTCGTTCGGCCACCACCGCCACGAGGCAAAGGAATACGTCGGCACTCAAGCTGCCCTATGGGGCATCACAGCCGGCGTCTACCTCGCCCTGATGGGCCCGGACGGCATGCGCGAGGTGGGGCAAACCATCATGCAAAACTCACGCTACGCCGCGCAGCTGCTCGGCAAAATCCCCGGCATTATGGCCAACCGCTTCGGTAGCGCGTTTTTCAAGGAATTCATAGTGGATTTCAGCGCCACAGGCAAAACGGTGCGCGAAGTAAACCAAGCGCTGCTTGGGGACGGCATTTTCGGCGGTTTGGACCTTTCGGGCTGCTTCCCGGAGCTGGGGCAGAGCGCACTGTACTGCGTAACCGAGGTTCACAGCGAAAAAGACTTGCACAGGCTGGCTGATGCCATACGCCGCATTGCAGGCTGAGCGGGAAGGGGTGAAAAACAATATGAACAGAATAGACAGAAGCAATAAAGTGCGAACCGGCTTTCATCAGGCGAAGTGGGACGAACCTGTGATATTTGAGCTTTCCCAAGCCGGGGAACGTGGCGTCCTGGTCCCAAAGGCAGACCCGGCGGTGCAGGAATGCGCCGGCGACGTGCTGGCAGGCTTGCCGCCGGCCTTGGTGAGGGAAACCCCGCCCGCGCTGCCTGAAATATCCCAGCCCTGCGTACTGCGCCACTATGCCCGCCTTTCGCAGCAGACTCTGGGCGCAGACGTCAACATGGAAATCGGGCAGGGCACTTGCACGGTGAAATACAGCCCAAAGGTCAACGACCAGCTTGCCCGTCTGCCCGGCATGGCGGAAATGCACCCTTTGCAGGACGAAAGCACGGCGCAGGGCATACTGCAGATATTCCATGAAACAGACCTCTACATGCGCGAAATCTCAGGGATGGACCGGTTTAGCTTCCAGCCGGGCGGTGGCAGCCAAGCTATACTGGCGATGGCCTCCATAGCTTACGCGTATTTCAGCGCACGTGGCGAGGCAGACCAGCGCGACGAGATAATAACCACTATATATTCCCATCCCTCAGACGCTGCCGCTCCTCATGTCAAGGGCTACAAAATCATCTACCTGCATCCAGACAAGGACGGCTATCCGGACTATGAGGCCTTTAAAACGGCTGTAAGCAGCCGGACTGCGGGATTCTTCGTGGCCAACCCCGAAGACACCGGCGTCTACAACAAAAGAGTGCTCGAATTCACCAAACTGGTGCATGAGCATGGTGGGCTGGCTGGCTACGACCAGGCAAACGTCAACGGTCTTTTGGGCGTGACGAGAGCGAAGGAGGCGGGCTTTGACATGTGCTTTTTCAACCTCCACAAGTCCTTCTCGACACCCCACGGCTGCGGCGGCCCCGCCGTGGGCGCGGTGGGCGTGCTCAAACCCTTGGAGCGTTTCATCCCGGGCCCGCTTGTGGACTTTGACGGGGACAAGTATTGTTTCAACCATGATTTTGCCGATAAGGAGTTCGGCGTCGGCAAAGTCCGCGCCTTTTACGGCGCAGCCCCTGTGGTGCTCAAGACTTATGCCTGGATACGCAGCATGGGGCCTGACGGCTTGTACCAAGTAGCGAAAACTGCGGTGCTGAACAACAATTACATGTTCAAAAAACTCATGGAGCTGGACGTTGTCGACGCTCCGTACATACCTGGGAAACAGCGCGTGGAGCAGGTCCGCTACACCCTGGAAAAACTGTTTGAGCAAACCGGCGTTTCCACTGCTGACGTGCAGCGGCGCATGATGGACTTCGGCATGCACTACTGGCAGAGCCACCACCCCTACTACATCCCGGAGCCAATGACGCTGGAGCCCACCGAAACCCCTTCAAAAGATGATATCGATGAGTACGTCGCCACTCTGAAATACATCTTCGATGAGGCTAAGAGCGACCCCGAGCGCGTGAAAAGCGCCCCGCACAGCAGTGTTTGCCACCAATTGGACGAGAGCGGCATGGACGACCCTGAAAAATGGGCCATCACCTGGCGCACCTACCTTAAGAAATACAAGTAGTGAAAGGATATTCTGATGGCAAAATATGAAGAACTGAAAGGCAAAAGAGTAGTAATAACCGGCGGCGGCAGCGGCATCGGCCAAGCCACCGCCCAGCGCTTCGTGGACGAAGGCGCAAAGGTGTGCATCTTTGACATCAACAACGCGGCTTTGACGGAAACATCCAAACTGATACCCGGCCTGGCAGACACGCAGCTTGTGGACGTGAGCGACGAGGGCAGCGTAAGGGACGGCTTTCTCGCTGTTGACAAAAATTTCGGCGGCATCGACGTGCTCATCTCCAACGCGGGCATCAGTGTGCGCAACCGCTTCATCGACACCGATTTCGCCCAGTGGCGAAAGGTGATGAGCGTAAACCTTGACGGCATGTTCCTGTGCTGCAAGGAAGCCGTCGTGCGCATGGAAAAGCAGCGGTCCGGCGTGATCCTCATGACTGCTTCCAACAACGGCATGGAGGGGCACCCCTTCTATACGGACTACAACGCTTCAAAAGCGGCTGTGATTCTGATGGGCAGGACTGTCGCCTTGGAATGCGCGCCTTGGCTGCGGATTAATTCTGTATGCCCCGGCTACGTGCTCACCCCCATGCAGCGGGCAGAGTACTCTGAAGAAGCCTTGGCTGTCGTAAACGAGGGGATCCCCATGAAGCGCCATGCCGAGCCGGCAGAGGTGGCGGCCTTGTACGCGTTTCTGGCATCCGATGAAGCAAAATACATCACCGGCCAGTTCATCCCCATTGACGGGGGCGAAACAGCCGGCAAATACATCCCTATTTGATGAAAAAGCTGGGACTGATCATCAACCCTATAGCCGGCATGGGCGGCAGCGTGGGTTTGAAAGGCACGGACGGCGTACTTGCCGAAGCAGTACGGCGAGGCGCCGTGCCTCATGCCGCTGACAAAACCCTCCGCGCACTCATGGTTTTGTCGCCTCTGCAAGGAGAATTGACTGTACTGTGCGCCGGCGGTGAGATGGGCGGGGACGCGCTCGAAAGCGCGGGCTTGTGCCATCAAGCGGTGTACCGGCCTGCTGGGCCGGCGTGCTCTGCAGCAGACACTCATGCTGCAGCGCGGGCCATTGCTGCCGCCGGGGCAGACATCATCGCTTTTGCCGGCGGCGACGGGACTGCACGGGACATCTGTGCGGCAGTCGGTGAAGGCCTGCCCGTGCTGGGCATCCCGGCCGGAGTGAAGATACATTCGCCAGTCTATGCAAAGAGCCCCGAAAAAGCGGGGGAGCTGCTGCGCCTTTTTTTGAGCGGTCAGACGTCGTTGACTATGGAAGCCGAGGTGCTGGACATCGATGAAAGCGACTACCGGCTGGGCATCATAAGCACCCGTCTTTACGGCTATTTGACGATCCCCCATGAACGGCGCTTCATGCAGGGGGGCAAGGCACCCTCTCCCCTCAGTGAAAAATCCCAGCAGCTTGCAATCGCGGCTTCCCTAGCAGAGGACATGGCTGATGATTCCTGCCATATAGTCGGCCCGGGCTCGACGACCCGCAGCCTGATGGACTACCTGCAGACAGAAAACACCCTGTTGGGCGTGGATCTGCTTTGGCAGAAAAAGGCCGTGGCCACCGATGTTTCTGAGCGGGAAATACTGGCATGCATAGACAAAAAGCCGGCAAAGCTGATCGTCACGCCGACAGGGGGCCAAGGGTACCTGCTTGGCCGCGGGAACCAGCAGGTCAGCCCAAGGGTGATTAAAATGCTCGGCAAGCAAAACATCATCGTTGCCGCGACCCCTTCCAAACTCGCCGGCCTTTACGGGCGCCCACTGCTGGTGGACACAGGCGACAAAGACGCCGACGCTCTGTTGCGCGGCTATGTCAGGGTCTCTACAGGGTACCGCGAAGCCGTAATGTACCCGGTGGAATGAGCAAAGCGCTTTTCAAAGGCTTTGGCCAGTTCTGCCCGGAAGCCCGGGTGCGCGATGTTTATCAAAGCCATTGCCCGCTCTGCCAGATTGCGGCCCCGCAGGTTGGCTACGCCGTATTCGGTAACGATGTACTGAACGTCTGCACGGGTCGTAGTCACAACCGAGCCAAGGTCCAGCGCTGGGACGATGCGGGAAACCTTCCCGCCTGCAGCGGTGGACGGCATCGCCAGTATCGCTTTTCCGTCTTTTGCCATCGATGCGCCGCGTACAAAGTCGAGCTGGCCGCCTGTTCCGCTGTACTGGCTTGCCCC